>CAMTON010000138.1 GCA_947074105.1 uncultured Bacteroidales bacterium | reverse complement strand
AGTATTTACATCAGACTCAAGAACGCTGTCTTTAGAACAACCTGTTGCCACTGCAGCAGTTGCCAATAAAAATAAAAGATTCTTTTTCATTGTTGTTTAAAAATTTAAAAGTGAATATTATTTCTTTTTATATATTTCAATCTATGTAATTCAACCGTATCTTATTTATATCGGCAAATCAACTTCTATATTTTCCCACTCCTCAATATCCGGATTAAATCCTCCCTGAGGTTTTTCCTCATGATCTCCCTCCACAACGGGAAGTTCGACTTCAAGTCTTATGATATGCACATTCTGCACACCGTCGAATACCGTCGTTATCTCCTTTGAAAGATCCACCTCAACATAATGTTCCTCCTCGTTTACAAGTACGAAATTCATCTTCAGCATCGGAATATGTCTGAATCCGCTTCCGAGGAACAGCGGACCGAATGATACAAGTTCCTTTCTGATTGTTCCGTTCGCACTGTTTTCAGGATCTATCTGACGGTTGTTAAGCACGAACTCATGTGTCACCACATCATCCTCTTTTCTGTCAAGTCCCATCATATACGATGCAGCCATATTCGAAAGATGTGTTCTCGGCGCTCCGGCTGCGGAAGTGATATTCTTCACATACACCTGGATATCGACGATTTCTGTCACACGCTTCGGAGTAGCATCAATCTCCCTTACGATCTCATACTGTCCGGCCTCCGGCTTATCGGGATAATATTCGATTTCGGTCGGGAAGATCTCAATCTCTTTCACTATCGCAGTAGCAAGGATATCCGATTCAGTAGTATATCGTGTCGAGAAACTTGTTGTCGCTTTTGACGCAAGACTCTTATATTTCGATTCCGTCGTAGTCTCCACCGCGGCTTTGAAAGTCGAAAAACGGTTTATGTTTTCGAAGTTGATATTCTCAAGCTCATATTCGGTATCATTATGGATCACTACATTGTATTTCCCTACACCAAGCGCGAAGTCTATCTGACGCGGATTACTGCTTATTCGGGTTCCGTTCACCTTACTTCCGGTATATGAATCGAATACATATAGTGTCAGACCGTTAGGATTAAGCTCCGTCTTGTTCCAGTCGACGTTAAGTCTTACATATGCCTTTTCATCAGTCGCATAGTAAAGCGGATCCATCTGGCACGACTGCATTACAAGGGTCAGGATAAATGCGGAAATAATGTAAATCATTCTTTTTCTCATTTGCCGCCTCCTTCCTTACGTTTTGTTTTGTAGTCAAGAAGCCAGACAAACGATATCTTGGCACTTGTAGGTCCTATCCAGCTTCGGCGTCTTGTCTCCCACGGAAAGCGGAACACTTTGATATCCCCGAACTGAGTATCTTTCACCTCATCATATTTCTTATAGTCATTTCGCATGTAACCTACACCCAGTGTGTATTCCATACGAAGGTTACGTGCTATCTTATGAGCGTATCCGGCCTGAACTCCGACATCGAAAAGATGTCCCTGCTCCCCTTTCCTGTCGAAAAGCTGAAAGTCATATTTCGCCCATCCTCCGTTCACACCAAGATGCCATCCTGTCAGCACTTCACGTTTGCTTCTGTCGCCCAGCCAGTATTTAAAGGCTCCGTGCGCCGAAAGCATCTGCATCGTCCAGTCGGCATCGTTCTTATGCCACCACGGGAACATCCATTCCCCCGAAACGGAGAAACGATTTCCTATAGGCACTTCCAGCTCAACGTTAAGAGCGGTTGCCGCATCGAATAAAAGATTTGTCTTTAATGCAAAAAGAGGTTTTCTGATATATTCCTCAACCTCGGGCTCCATCTTTTCGATGATCTCTTCCGTTACGATCACCTCGTAAACAGGTTCCGGTTCATTGGGAATTTCAGTCTTTTTATAGAATATCACGCTTGTCGCACCGATACGCAGATAACGCAGATAACGGTTTGTGATATATTTCCAGGGTGCTCCGCCGGCAAGATTTTTCAATCTCCATTCTTTTGTACCCGGATTGACATCAGAGTCTATAATCTGAAGGATTCTTTCGCGGTAAGGTGCGTTCTTGTCTTTCTCGACAAGTTCTCTAAGTCCTTTCCAGTTCTCATCAACAGAGTGCATGATGACCATATCCTCCGTGATTGACGGATATTTGTTAAGGATGTATCTTCTTACGGTATTACCTCTTCGTTTGGATAGTGCGCGGTTGTATTCCACAACCCCTTCCGGTGAACTTGTAGCATTGATTACGATAGAGTCCATATTGGCTACGAACGACATATCGGAAAGCATACTGTCAAGACGTGCCATCGTTACGGCATTCCCCATATATTCTCTTTCAAGAACAGATTTATCAAAGCGGAAATAGAATACGTCCTGTGCTATGGTGTCTTTTCGGATGGTCTGCAATTGTGCATAAGAATTTTGCGCGCCTGTCAGACCCACAAACATAATAGCTCCTAAAATTTGCCTTTTTATATTCACAATGCACTTTAATTAATGATATCCTTAAAATCAGCCTACAGCATAAGTTATGCCTCAACAATAATCTGCACAACAAGATGATTTAATATTGATAAATGTTTTTTATTTTAATATTATAGAATAAAACCTATCATTTATAAATATCAAATCAATATAATTTCACCTTTAACCACCTACTTATTAACTTAAATAATAAGTCCAATGTACCATTACCACCACTAATATCCGGTACATATTATGAAACAAATGTAATATTCTTTTTGTTATGATTAATTATCTTTATGTTAAAAATTAACAGATAAATTGCGTATTTGTTTCTTATAACACTAATACATATTGATTTACAGCATATTACAACTGCATCGTGTTAATTTATTTTTCTTTTTTATCTTATTTACTTACCATACAAATAACAAAAAACATATAATTATGAATATTCCATATAAAGGAGGGTTAATATAAAAACCAGTCAAATTCGTTAATTTTTACATTACAACAGATAAACAGAAGCGATATTTAAGCAAATCAATTATAGTTTATTTAATACTCGCATTTAACTAATTTAGTTTTTAAATGCTGTTGAAGAACAAACAAAAAAAGAGATCCTGTGATGCAGGATCTCTTCTTATATTATTTATCCGGTAATATCACTCTATGATCCCTGGTCAGTGAACATATATGATTTCGTAAGCGAAGTAGGGCCTCCCTGTTCGCTGAAGAATATGTCAAACTGGATATAACAAGCATCCGAAGTCTTCGATTTAGCCACAAAGAGGACGTACGACCAGCCGTTGCTGTCCTGCTTTCCTGTTACCGACATATCATAATCGGTTTCTGAGAAGTTGCTCATCATAGGCAGATACTTCTTAAGAGTCTCGTTGTCGGCAATTTTTTTAAGCCCCTTGACATTGACATCGGCATTTTCGATATGTCGGTGGAATTTGAAGGATACGCTGGAATAGTTACCCGAAATCTTCACTTTGGTAGGTTCGGCGATATCGATAATCTCACCCTCTTCCATTATCACCGCGGCCTCAAAGGTCCTGTCTATGGCATTTGACCCGCCTCCGCAGGAAGAAAGGATTGATATCATGATCATTAAGATCGTTGCAGGAAAAAAAGATCTACATTTCATAATCCTGAAGTTTAGTGTCTGAATTTTTAATGTTTCCACATCATATAGATAAAAAAAGAAAGACTCCGTATTGTTCAGTTTCAATCAGAAATCCGGACAATACGGAGCCTTATTTATTAAGGTATGTGAAAGTTTATTTTTTATATCCAAACATCCTGGCCATTCCTCCCCTGCAATCTTCTTCACGGAAATAGCGTTCATAGAGTTTCTGGCATTTATCGTCGATCTTCGATGCCGACGAACCGGGGATAAAGGTCTTCACCGCTCGCAGTGATAAATGACGGGTAAGCGGCCCGGCCAGCACCGAGCGTATCACTGAGTGATCGTGTCGATACTTCCTTACTACCTGTTTCAGAGTCCTGGAATAGAAGAACCCGTCGCTGAAACTGTTGACAAGGGAGACAAATTCCGCTGTCGGATAACCTGCGACCAGAGAGTAATATTCCGCTAGTTTCGTCGAAACCTCCTCACTCATTGCAAGTCTTTCGAAGTTATGCGCGCGGTTTTTCATATCAAGATAATCGCTGAATTTCATTCTGTTGATATCAATAAGATAGAAAGAATAATTGCCGTTACGGTCGCGCTCATAAAGAATGTTGCCCGGAGAAAGATCTATATGATAAACTCCCGCGTTATGTATCGTAACCAGATATCCGGCAAGAGCTTTAAGGAGTTCTTCCGAATAGCTGATTCCCAGCCCCATGTCACGGAGAGTATCACCGGAAGATATATTAAGGGATACGAAATAGCTGTTTTTAATCAGTGTGCCTGAATAAGTCTCGACATAAGCGATCGGATCAGGCGTCAGTATACCGCGGCGCAGAAGTTCGAAGGAATATTCATACGAACGTCTTGCTTTGGAATGACGCAGATAGGTATACGCGAAACGATTGACAAGAATAGGTTCCCGAAAGCTTTTTACCACAAGATCCACGCCATCTATCACATATCGTTTGATGGTGTTACGTCCTTTGTAGATCTCCTCCCCCTGAGTTTCGAAAATTTCGGGAAGGTGGTTTATAAATTCTGTCAGCGAAGAGTAGGCAGGATTTATCGTCACTTTCATTGTTCTGTCGTTAGATTGTTTCGTTTTCGTTCACGGCAATTGTCTGCGATGGAGGAAAATGTGATTATTCTTATTTATATGCTTCTAAAATAGCAAAAATCTTGTTATCCGACGGGATTGACGGTGATTCTTTTGAAAATATTCAACAAACGCGTGGATTTTGTAAATCTTTTGATTGCGCGACTACCCTTTTAATGCCGCATCGATCTTTTTAAGCACCATATCCGTCGTCACCATACTCATACATTCCATATTGCCCGAACGGCATGGCTTCTGTCCGAATATCGAACACGGACGGCACGCCAGACCTTCCGCCTGAACCACATCTTCCTCCTTCTGACCGAAACCGAGAAAACCGGCATAAGGATGAGTGGCACCCCACACCGATATCACCCGCGTTCCCGCAAGCGAGGCAAAATGCATATTCGCTGAGTCCATCGAAACGATAAGGTCGAGAGTCGCGATAAGCGATACTTCCGCCGCCAGTCCGGCACGTCCCGCCATAGATATCACTCCGGAATATTTCGCCTGCCAGTCTTCAAGCACTTTCTGCTCATTGCCTTTCGAGCCGAACAGATAAATACACGTGTCATGGCGGTCCGACAACAGCGATATCAGCTTCTCCGTCTTAAACAGAGGCCACATCTTCCTGTCATGAGCAGCGAAAGGCGCGATACCGATGAAATGACGGTACTTCCCCGCGGAAGCGGGAGGCGTAAGCGAAGGAAATTTCCTTGCCGACCACGGCATATCCGTGAAGACCGCCATATCGGGAGCCTTTTCCGCGAAAAGTGAAGTAAAGGATATATCAAATTTTATTCCCGCTCTGTGAAGGGTGTCGGCATACATCGAAATCACCGGCGGCAGAGGCGATATCTTTCCGCTTCCCGAGACAAGCTGCTTACGCTCTTTCCTGTTCTTCTCCAATGTGAAAAGCTTAGCACCTTTCAGCGAAAGCATAAGTCCGATGATTCTTGTCCGTATCACATTATGCAGGTCCACCACGGTGTCGAAACGTCGCGACGGAATGGCTGAAGCATATTTTACAAGCGAAGGGAATGAGTGCTGACCTCCTTTTATATCTATCGGCATGGTATGCACGTTAGCGGGAGCATTGATGAAAAGCGACTGCAGGAAAGGCTGTGTCATCACCGTGAAAGAGATACCGGGGTTACTGCGCGCGGCAGAATAGATGACCGGAATACACATTGCGACATCGCCTATGGCTGAAAGACGCATGATCAGAACGTTTTTATTCATATCTGTTTCGGAATAAAGGGAAAAGGGATATTCCAATCCTGTTGAAACATCCCTTTCTTATCTTTTATTTTACGGATTATCCGTTTTTATCATATCTCGGGCAGATCATTTACCGCCGTAAAGCACAGGATTAAGATTAGGATCGTTGTACATCTTCATCTGTTTATACACTTTCATATATTTCTTACCATCGGCAATCTCCTGTAGAAGAGTATCAAGCGCGGAAGAAAGATCTGAGCGCTGTTCAAGCAGTATGTTAAGTTTTGCCTGACAGGCGTCGATATGATTCTTATCTACATCCGTACGTCCCACCTCCTGCTGCATATGATATATCTTAAGTGCAAGTATCGAAAGGCGGTCGACAGCCCATGCGGGCGACTCCGTATTGATCACGGCCTGCGCCGACGGCTCTGTATCCTTATACTGATCAAGAAAATAACTGTCGATGAGTTCCACAAGATCGGTACGGTCCTGATTCGATTTATCGATACGTCGTTTGATCGCAAGCGCCTCAACGGGATCGATCTGAGGATTACGTATTATATCTTCAAGATGCCACTGCACCGCATCGATCCAGTTCTTAAGATAAAGATAAAATTCAATCGTGCGCGGCTCGAATGGATTGCTTATCGGCGTATCCACATCATCGGTAATATGATATTTATTTGTCGCGTCTTCAAAGATCGCGTAACTTTTTTTGCTGAAACTCATATATGTGAATTTGTTATTTTTATATAAAGGTCAAAGATATTGATATTGTTTGATTTATC
>CAMTON010000137.1 GCA_947074105.1 uncultured Bacteroidales bacterium | reverse complement strand
ACCCGTCTGCTGCAGTATGCCAATGCGCTGTTAGACAGTGTCGGCGAACACATGCGGTCTATAAGACAGTTGGTACACGATTCTTTACAGTTACATGAATTTATGTTTTCCCGGCAGATATCAAGAAGTTTTTCAATATGGTTAGGCAGCAGCGCTGAATATCCTGCTCCTCCGGAAGTCGTATCATATATGAAGATGGTACTGTTTCGTGTTACTCCGAAATCTATCTCATCGTCATTTACTCCGAGTATTGACGTTGCGAACGTGCGGCTCAGAATCGTTCCAAGCGAATAAAGCAGCTTTTCCTTATCATCTCCTTTAAGATCAGTCTTAACTTTAAGTTCTGCGATATCTGTCTGATACAATGCGCTCAACATGACATTTCGCTTAATATTGTTTCCAGCCTGATTTCCGTAACATCTTCTTCCGTTCAGAATAGATACATGATTTATCATAGCCTTAGGAAGATTCTTGTTGTCCTTTTCGTTTATATTCTGCTCTGGCTCCATCTTTCCGCAATATTCACAAAGGGCAAACCCCAGACCTTCTCCTTTATTATGGAATATTATCTTCGATTCTTCCTGTACCGAAGTTCTTAATCTGTAATAGACATCCGATGTATCTTCCCATGGCTCCATACCCAGAAGCTCCGGCTGTATAAATGATTTTCGAATATTCTTTTTCTCCGATCTTCTGCTTTCTCCGGCGATGTAACTCACCGGTTCTATAGCTAATGCATAATGCTGATGATGACCGTCTAAGACCGAAAGCATTTTCTTGTCACATCTCGGGCATTTACGAGGTGCCTCAGCATTGGTTCGTGAAATATATCCGCATACGCAATAACTTATTTTTGTTTCAACGGAATTACCCTGAAGCGCATTTCCCTGCATAAGTATCCCTTCTACCGGAAATACCAGATTAGAAACGACAACTTCTTTTCCCGGAGCATAATCCTGAATTGCCTGAGCAGTAAGTCTCTGAGGATTTTTCATATTCTGCCTGGCATTATCTTTTATGTCTGCATATATTATCAGCTCTGCGATATTTGTAGTAATACTTGCACTTGGTATGAATTTATTTTCAGAAAGAGAAATAAGCATATTCTTATTCCATATCGACTCCAGAATATACTCAAGCTTCTTTCGGTATCTTTGATTGCCTGCCTCATCTATCTGCTTTTGAAGATTCTTTATAATAGCCGCCTTTTCTTCACAAATCAGTTCAATCAGACTGATTGTCTCATTTACGATACTTTCCATTTCATCACCTTCCATTATGGTGTCTTTAAGTATTCGTCTTACCTTATTCACTATGTTATCATCTTCTACACATTTTATCAGAAAATTACGGAACCCTTCATATGTATAGTTTATCCCACTTTTCGGATTATTGTATTTATATCCGTTTATAAATGTTCCGATTTCGTCTGATACCGACGAACCGCTGCAAGCACGTATATATTCCCCAAGCAAAAGTGCGTTGATATGTCGTTTAAGTATGGTACGGCTTCTGAAGTTCATCGCCGGAGATGCTATATCATGATCAAGAGCCCATTTAGGATTCTTCAGAACAGTATTTCCTATCGGAGTATCATTACAGAAAGTCAGAGCAAGCGATTGTGTCTCCTTACGACGTCCGGCACGTCCGGCACGCTGAAGATAATTTGCAGGTTTCGGTGGAATATTATTCATCACAACAACGGAAATACCTCCGATATCCACTCCCATCTCCATTGTTGTGGAACAAGAGAGAATATTAAGTTTTCCATCCTCAAATTTTCTTTCAGATTCACGAAGCACGCTGCCGTCTATCTGTCCCGAGTGTTCAGCGGCAAGAAAGATATCCCTCTGCATAAATATATTACGCTGCATATTGAATCCTCCGCTCAACTTCTGCATCACAGGTTCATATTCAGCTTCAAACCAATTGTCGAAATATACTCTCCATTTCTCATTATCAAACACGCCTCCTTTGGTAAACTCTCTTTTGCTTTTCTGTAACGGAATATCAGTAAATGGAGTCTTCACACTATATCGGTTAAGTGTATTAGGATCAAGTTTCCCCTTTACAAGAGGACTGATATTATGAAACGTACAATTTAGAAACTGATTCGTCATTGGGCAGACCACAGCTTTTTCCACAAGAGCAAATCTGACTTTATCCTTATCAAGGATATCAAGTTTATATCCTTTATAAGTTGCAGTATTATAATCGATATTTTCTTTAACATCGGTAAGAATATTTTCTGAAATAAATCTCCAGCCCTTGCGAAGAATGATATTTACCGTGTCCTGCGTTTTCTCATAAACTCTCTCTATATTTGTAATCCCTGCAGCAAGCAAAAGAAGCAGGCATGTCCGGTCAATGTAGGAAGATCCGCTTTTGATATTCCTTAACTGAGGCCCTCTTTTGACATTTTCATTATTGTTTCTTTTAATAAGATCCAGGTCAGGAGCATATACAGGATCAGAATAATAATTCTTCGTAACAAGATTCCTTACATCTTCCGGAAACATAACGTGCATATTTCTGCGTACAAAAAAATCCATAAATATGCGCAATAAGTTGTACCAGTCATCAAGAGCTGCTTCTTTCGAATCATATTTATAGAATCCCTTAAACTCGTCAGGCACTTTGGAAGACGACAGATTGTTTATCGCAGGATAGTCAAGAGCCACAAGTCCAAGTGTCTCAAGAGAGTTACTTCTGAGCGGACGGTTTGCCATCTGATCTATAAATAAGGATTTCAGATAACTTTCCTTCTTTCCTTTAACGCCTGCACCGTCATACAGCTTCTTAAGATCCTGATTATTGATATATATGGAACTGTATTTTTCCCAACTCTGAGGTTCCGGTTTTGCTTTCGCTTCTTTCTTTTCAAGAAGCTTTATAAACTGAGGTCTCATTAAAGATTCGTAAGACGGATCTGTCTTAACGAGTTCTTCAATTTTTTTCAATTTTTCTTCATCTTCTTCCGTAAACATCTCCGGAACGGAAAGATTATCCATAAGAAGTTCAAAGATTGTCGAACGTGCCCATTCTCTCTCTACTTCAACGTCAAGACTTCTTGCTATTTTAGCAGTACTTTGCCTGTTATCTGTGAAAGTGATAAATTTCTTCCCTTTATAAACAAGCTGACTCTGATTTTTCACATCTTTATTTTCAGGCGACTGTTCAAGAAGGAGATGCGAAAGTATACGGCTTTCAAATGACGCCGGAAACACTATTCTTCTTGCCTTAAGATGAGAGGCGCCACATACCGGACACAATAATTCATCAGCTCTTTTTGACGGATTATTGCATAATATGAATTTCTCTCCTTTACCTGTTTCCCCTTTTACAGGATCAAGATATAACGGATATATCGTTGTATTGTTAAGCGGAGGCTCCGTTACTCCCTTGCCAAGAAGAATTTCCGTTTTTCCCGGACCTTTTTTTCTCTTTATTATTTCGGAATCCTGTTCTTCGTTATCTATATCCGGATCCCAATCCACAAGAAGATCATTTTCCAGAGTATTATCTTTCATATAATATTTTTCCGGTTCCGTGGAATTCATATCCTTTATGAGCTCTTTTTCACCCTGAAGAAGATACGAACCGCAATCTCCGCAGGCTACAACTTCAAGCATACGTCCGCCGCAATCCGGGCAGTTGGACGCCCGGAATGATGTCAGCGAACCAATATCTATATGATTTTCTTTATAACTTTTGCACTCCGGATTCGAGCATGCATAAAGTCCGTTCAGGCTTCTTGCCATAAAATGACCTCTTACGGGCAATAGTGCCGAGCTGTCATTTCCGGCAACCTTGACAGTGCCCGCTTCCGACAGCATATCTATAAGTTCAAGCCTCTCTACCGTAGAGATATTCTTACATTTAAGTTCATCCGTTATTTCCGTCGCGCTTAACGACGGATTATTATTAAGTTTCTCCCTTACCTTTTTAATTGCGGCAGGTGTGATCCGATATCCTGTCTTTGCGTTTATTTCATCGATTCTGCTTTTTACCGAATCGGCGTCAGGTTGCGGGATCACTCTTTTCCCTGTGATAAATTCAAAATCAGAAGCATTCTTTCCTGTCAGACGGGAAATAAACTCTTTCATTTCAGCCTCTTTTCCTTCACCTATCGTAGCTGAAGTGATGGCGAAATTCACCTCCTCCGGTTTTTTGCCGAAAACCTGCAATATTCTTTTTATAAGCAGAGCCATTTCAGTAGCCGACGAGCCGTTATAAGTATGGGCCTCATCAAGTATGATCCATTTCAGGTCTGATGATTTAGCTATAAGCTCGTTATCCGACGCCCTTATCATCATATATTCAAGTATCGTAGCATTGGTAAATAGTATCTGAGGCGGCCTGCTGCGTAGAGTCTGCCTGTCTATAATTTGCGGGAAATAACTTTCCGTTTCCCTTTTGGTCGCGCTTTCTTTAGTCTCACCTGTATATATTCCATATGTTACACTCGGATTAAGAGCCTTACACCATCCGTGTATTCTTTTACGCTGACTCGCGATAAGAGCATTAAGAGGATAAAGAAAAATTGCCTGAACTCCGGGATTGTTGATTCCGGCTTTTATCTTGTCGTCATAAAGCTGCTTCAGCACCGGTACCATAAAACACTCCGTCTTACCGGATCCCGTTCCTGTTGTCACAAGAATTGATTTCCTCTTTTTAAGAACTGCTTCCCAACTCTTCACCTGATGAAGATATGGGTTTATATTCTTTGGAAAAGCTACATTCTCAACCTTCACCTCTTTATCATTATCCGTAATCGGCTCACTGAACACCGCTTTATCAAGAGCATCAATAAACGACTCTCCAAGAAGGCCGCAAAGATCTCCCATCCTATGTTTATCACTTTCCCAGGGAAAAACACTCTGAAACACAGGTTCTATCATCAGTTTTTCTTTTTCTTTCTCCCCAAGTATATATTGCAGATGCCCGCTGTATTCAGGTTTTCCTTTTGAACACATAGATGTGAAGGTCCTTAAAAGCTCCTACTGTGCATTTGAGTAAAACTCTGAAAATTTCATTATATATTTTTGCTTATTGTTATTTCAAAAATTTCATTATACACATCTTCCGCGTATCTGCGGACATAATTTATCATTCTTCTTTTATATAGGTTCACAGGATCATAACTCCAGAGATTTTCAGATTCTCCTTTATAAAGTTCTCCTGCTATCTGAGGCATTATAAGAGAATAATACTGAAGTTTTTTTATAGCGTTATCATTCTTTCCCGCTTTTATAGGCATATATGGCAGAGTCATATTGCTAAGACCTGAATGCGGAGGCGTATAAAGCCTTTCAAAACCGTCGGTACAATCGGTCATCTGAGCCAGATAAACTGTCATATCATTATATCTGAAATCTTTTCCTGCGACAGCGTTTTCAAAAAGGAATTTCGCAAGATCATTATCAAATATATTTTTTAAACCTATTGCAGTGCCCTTATCTCCGAATTGAAGGTTAAGCAGATCAAAGAAATACTTATGTCTTTCCGATATAAAAACATCTTTCTCTATCACATCCTTAAAAAACGGATTCGAATCATACTCCTCCCCGATCATAGCTGCGACGCGTCGCCATGACGAACCCGGAAGACAATGAAAAGCTACCCCCATTTCATATTCAAATCTTATCAGCTCATCAACATTCATATTGGGAATATTGAATTTCAGAGCTCTGTAGCAAAACTCGGCAAGAAGATCGGGATCCGACTGTATAGAAAAAAAACAGTTGAAAGTCGTGAAAGGCAGATTATGATCAACCGCTAACTCCGTACAGAGTTTCACGTCATGCCATTCCTGCTCATATTCTTCCGGATCACAATCTTCGTAACGCAGCAATCGCCCTATCTTCTCTATAGATTCTCTCTTTAACTTATTTCTCTGTTCTACATTAAGTTCGTCATAAAGATATAGGGCATAAGGACGCACCAGACTGTTTTTCTCGGTAGAGAAAACAAGAAAGGCTGAACTGCCGCAATCATCTGCTTTCAGACTCTCCGTATCCGGATGATATACACCTTCATTATTCAGATCTTCCTTCATCCCTATAATCTGTCCGTATAGTTCCGACGACCTGTTACAGTTCAATATTATGGCCGACAGAGTAAGTCCGCTTACAGGAGTCCCTTTATCTGTGATTTTCACTCCGTTTCGTTCAGGACTATCATACTGGTCACTTCTGAACCGATGTCTGACGATATTTATCATTCTTCCACCAGATTTAAGACGCAGATAATATTTCCAGTCGTTAAATCCGAAAATAGAGTAGAACTTCATAAATGTATCCTTAAAAAAGTCAAGGTTATAAGTTCCCGGTCTGAGTCCTGAAATCCGGCGTTCAGCCATCTCTTTATGTTCTCCTTCAGCATCAACTTCAAATAATGATATCGTTATCCCCCTTTTCTGCGACTTACCATCTGTCACAAATTTATAATCATAAAGATCATCAATGGTAATAGTGCTGTTATTTTCAAGAATCTTAAAATCACGGCTGATAAAATAATTTACGCCAACAGGAAGTTTTATGTTAAGATCCACACTTTTAAGAATTCCGGGACCATAAATTCTGAATTTAACGGAGGCAAGATCCGTAAGGATTTCTGAATTTTCTATCCTGTAAAGATCTCCCTGCTTTGTCACTATTCTTTTTCCGTCTTTTATAAGTTCCGCTTTCCCTTTTTTATACACAAGAGAAAAAGATGTTTTGTCAGCTTTATCATAATTGATACCTGTTATATTGAAAAACCTGAAATTTTTAGAACTTTTGTCAGGGAACATAATCTTCATATTTATCAGTCCGTCAGGCAGCAAACCGGATATATATTTATAAAGTTTTCTTTCCCCGTTCACAGAATACATAATCTCAGTTTCTTTATACGAAACCGACTCTTCAGATCGGAAGAGCGTCGGGTAGGGAAAGAGTGTAT
>CAMTON010000136.1 GCA_947074105.1 uncultured Bacteroidales bacterium | reverse complement strand
ACCGTCAAAACCATTAAGTTTTCCCATTCCGGAACCATCTTCATATATCCATTCGAAATATCCTTTAAGTCTGGATGAATTGCGGAATTTATATTCGAATATACCATTCCATGATCCTAAATGGTTTCCATAAAAATATGCCTGATCTCCTAAGTTAGAACTTTCATCACCGCTGCCGGGAATAAAAACATTAATGAAATCTTTTAGATTGACTTTATCTACATTGGTTCGAATAAGTTCGCCATCTTTATAAATCCTTTGCTTTCCGCCAAACTGAGCAGCCATTTCTGCATAAATAGTAACTATAAAATTTTTACTTTCTTTTGAACGGAAAAATATTTTTTTCTGATGATACCAGACATCTGTTGTGATAAAACTGTATTGATAATTGAAATTGTCTTCAAGCCAACTGTCATGAATAAACTTGCCATAAGAAAGATCTCCTTTAATCTGAAGCCAGCCGTTAGTTCCCGGAATTTCAACAAAATTGAAAATTCCTGCTCTGATCTGAGGTATAGGCCGGGCATTTCCTGACCATACAAGTCCACCTGAACTTAATTCCTGGTTCTTAAATTCACCTTCATATTCTTTAGCCCCTATAGAAAGATTAAGACATCTGTATTTCAAATCAAAATATAATTGCTGAATACGATAGTTCGAATAATCGTTATAGGAGGCAGCAAGATCAATGCCTGCCGCATAACTAAAAGCTTTTTCTTCATTGAATCCTTTGAAAATACCTGCTCTGAGATATCCGCTGTTATTTTCGACAGATGAAATTCCGTGTTTGTTGGCACTGAAAAGATACGGAGCGAAATCTCCGCTTCCTGCCTGAAATTCTCCTCCAATTTTATAATAAATATTATGTTGTGAGAATAGAGGTAAAGTCGTAAGAAATAAGGGCAGGAATAGTATCTTTCTAAGCATAATAAATTCGTGGTCAAACTGTTGTTAATGACTGCAAAAGTATGGTTTTTCTGAATTATATTTCTACATTTACAGTAGAATAATAAGCCTAATTAAGAAAATGAAAGTGTTTTTTAATAAAATTATTAGTCATTTTATTAATGATAGGACATAAATGGTTTATTTTATATATCTGAAATACCGGATTAGTTAAATTTAATAGCTAAAAACATGAAAAAAAGGATAGGATATGGATATTTGATCAATACTATTGCGATAGTAGGCGAATTCCTCATCATAAATATATTATTTCTTATAATGATGTATTTCTTTCAGAATTACCTCGATGAAAAAATATTGCTACATAAAAGAGTAATTTGGATGATCCTGAATTTCTCATATCTTCCGACACTTTTTTTGAATTATCAGAAATTTCACGAAGTAAGGATTTTTAAGCCCGGACAGATCCTTGGAGGTGCATTCTTTGTATCTATCCTGCATTTACTTTTATTTTCCTCAATTCTTACTTTTCTTAAGGTTAATGATCTCTCCCGATTATTTATTCTTTTGCAGTGTGGAATATATTATATTCTTCTTGCTACCTGGTGGAGCAGTTTCCATTTTGCCCTTAAAAGATACCGAAAACAGGGATATAACTTTCGAAATGTAATTCTTATCGGTTATAATCAGAATATAGAATTTTTAAATTCAGAGATTTCTTCTCATGTTTCATTTGGATACAGAGTTTGCGGTTACTTTAGTGATACACATAAAAATGTTCCTACGATGAAGTATCTTGGGAAAATAGAAGACGCAAAAGATTATGTATATAATAATCATATTGATGAAATCTATTGTTCTTTATCTGGTAATTATGATTCCTTTATCGCAGAAATGCTGAATTTATGTGATAATAATATGATCAGGTTCAATTTCATCCCATTGATTAATAATATCTTCACAAGAAATATGAAGCTAGAACTTTTAGGAAATACACCTATTCTTGTACCAAGGGAAGAGCCTTTGAATGACATGTTCGCCCAGGTGATAAAAAGAGGGTTTGACATAGTATTTTCATTACTTGTTCTATTCTTTTCTCCTTTCTGGCTTCTACCTTGTGCATTTGCAGTAAAACTTTCTTCAAGAGGTCCTGTGTTTTTCAAGCAGCTAAGAACAGGTAAAGAAGGAAAAGAGTTTTGGTGTTATAAGTTCAGAAGTATGAAAGTTAATTCTCAGAGCGATTCTGTTCAGGCAACAAGAAATGATCCTAGAAAAACAAAAGTGGGTAATTTTCTAAGGAAAACTAATCTTGACGAACTGCCTCAATTTATCAATATTCTTAAAGGTGATATGTCGGTTGTTGGTCCGCGTCCTCATATGTTAAAACATACAGAAATGTATTCTTCGCATATAGAAAAATATATGCTTCGTCATCTTGTAAAACCGGGTCTTACAGGCTGGGCTCAGGTAAACGGATACCGCGGAGAGACAAAAGAAGACTGGCAGATGATGAAAAGAGTAGAGTATGATATCTGGTATATGGAAAACTGGAGCTTCTGGCTTGATCTTAAGATTATATATAAGACAGGCTACAACATGCTAAAAAGCGATAAAAATGCATTTTAATTAATTCCGTGATATAAAAAAAGGACAATAAGCGTAGCGCTTATTGTCCTTTTTTATTTTTGACGGCTTCAATATGTTTATCTTTTATATGCTTCATGATATCCTTATCATTAAGCTCCTTGAAGAAATCAGGATTCTTTTCAAGTTCCTGACGAAGAGCTGTTGCTACTTCTTCATGTACTTCGATGTATTCCTCATTCGGTTCTGTTTCTCCTTTGGGATAATCGTTTAGTTTGGAATAATCCTGATATTCCTTAATCAGTCTTAATACTTCTTCCTTAGTCATAAGGCAAATCTATTTATTCTTATTTTAAAAATCATGATTCAATTATCATTAGGAATCTGCTTCCAATGATATAATAAAGTATATATTTACTTTCAAGTATAACGAAGTATTTATTAATGAGTTTATATAACCGGGTAGAATTTATTAATTTTTTAATATGTCAGAATATCAGGAAACATCAGAAATAAGAGTTTACAATTGTAAACAGTGGAATATTATAATAAAAGAAAATAAAAGATTTATTACAGGCATAACAATAACAGAAAACAAAGATTCAAGTGCGATTGATTATAAAGGTCAGATTCCGGAAATTCAAATTATTGAATCCTGTATTTCAGATATAGCATTCAGACAGATAAAAGAATATATTAACGGACAAAGAATAAGTTTTGATTTACCTCTGAAAATTGAAGGATCTGAATTTCAAAAGAAAGTATGGAGTAGTTTGCTGAAAATACCATACGGGGAAGTAACATCTTATGGCGAACTTTCAGAAATAGTGACAGGTTCAAAAAAATCGTCAAGAGCAATCGGAGGTGCTTTAAACAGAAATCCTTTTCATATAGTGATACCATGTCATAGAGTAATAGGCAATAACGGAAAACTTACCGGATTCCGGGCCGGAATAAATGTAAAGGAAGATTTACTGCTGCTGGAAAAAGAAAACATCAGAAAATTCCTGAAAACAGATATTATTTAAACATATTCTTATTGCAAGGAAGATTCTTCTTGTCGTAATATGGCTCAGCATGTATACTTATGTGAATATTATTGCCGAATTTAGCTTTCATTATCTTTTCAATTTTACGCGTTACTTCATGTGCTTCTTCAAAAGTAAGATTTATATCAAGCATCACATGAACATCGACAGCGATATAATTTCCTATTTTTCTGGTTCTTAATTTATGAAAATCTCTTACTTCCGGCTGTGATTCTATTATTTCCTTAATAAGATTGCAGGTTTTCTCTGGAAGAGAAGATTCAAGAAGTTCTTCAAAACTAGGTTTCGCAAGATCATATGCAACCTTAAGGATAAATATAGAGACTACAAAACCTGCAATTGGATCGAGAATTCTCCATTTTTCTCCAAGAAATATAGCACCCGATATCCCAAGAGCGGTTCCTATAGATGAAAAAGCATCAGAGCGATGATGCCAGCCATTGGCAATAACAGCCTGACTATTGATTTTCTCTCCAACCTTTTTTGTGTAACGGAATAATATTTCCTTTGAAATAATTGATATAAGGGCAGCGTATAAAGCTATAATTTGAGGTTTAGGAATATATTCTCCGTCTATGGCACGAATGATTTTATCAACAGAATCATAAATCATTCCCAGTCCGACAACAAATAACGCCACAGAGATAAACAAAGTCGCAAATGTCTCGTATTTACCATGTCCGTATGTGTGACGGTCATCACTTGCTTTTCCGGAAAGGCGAATAAAAATAATCACAATAAGATCAGTAATAAAGTCAGAAAGGGAGTGAATACCGTCAGCAAGCATCGCTGTGCTTTGTCCGACAATACCAGCAATGATTTTCCCGCAAGATAAGATCATGTTGACTAAGAAACCGATGAAAGTGACTTTCTGAGCTTCTTTGATTCTGTTTTCGTTATTCATAAAAGAAATAAAGTAATTCTAAATTTTAGAAGTAAGTTTTTCCAATAGTTCTTCCAGTTTTGAAAGCTCTTCAGCTTCCATAGTTTCGCTGATAAGCTCTGCGAATCTATTATGTGCATAGTCATGCATTTGGTTTATCTTTTCACCCTTTTCAGTAAGATGAAGATGAGAATTTCTTCTGTCACCGTCCGATTGAACCTTCTCAATATAACCTTTCTCAATAAGACGGTCGACTCCAACTGTAACAGTCGGCTTGCTTAGTTTAAGCTCTCCTGCAAGTTCTGTCACATTAGGATTTTCAAGCTTGCTTATTATTTCGATATAATGCATCTGAGTTATCGTAAGTTCTGAAAATCCGAACTTTTCTTTAGAAAGTTCTTCCATTTCTCCAAGGCTGTGAGATAGTCGAGATACTAATTCTGTTATTTTTTTCATACTTCAAAAATAGTTAGTTCTATCTAACTAACAAATATTTTAAGACTTTGTTAACTCATTTAAAGAAAATAAATATGCTTTAGAAAAGATAATCTGAAATTGAAATTCACAATAATACTATAGTAGTTAAGCAAATTATTAATAAACCAACTTTTTTTATTTGTTTATGTTATTGTTATACAGAAACAATTAAAAAACAACAACATGTTTAAAGGTGGAGTAGCACGCGGACATTTGGCAATGTTTATCTCCGTAGTATTTTTCGGATTAAATATTCCAGTACTTAAAGAGTTGATGCCTAAATGGATTGACGGTTATGATGCGACATTTTTTAGAATTGTTGGTGCAACGGTTCTTTTCTGGCTTTCTTCTTTTTTTGTAAAAAGCAAGGAAATCGAAAAGTCAGACCGGCTTACTGTTCTTTTAAGCGGTATGATAGGTTTATTTCTTTTTATTTTTCTTT
Source organism: uncultured Bacteroidales bacterium (assembly GCA_947074105.1). Lineage (GTDB taxonomy): Bacteria > Bacteroidota > Bacteroidia > Bacteroidales > JAUNSR01 > JAUNSR01. Next base: position 1,624 of record CAMTON010000136.1, on the reverse strand, counting down.
TCAACCTGTCGCTTCAATACGGTTCACCCGTTGATGTTTCTATTATTATGACTACGCCTCCGGTTATGGTTGTATTACTTTCTGCTCTGTTCTACAAAACAAAACTTTCTTTCTGGAAAATTTTTGGTCTTCTTCTCTCAATAGGAGGAGCTGTAATGCTTATTCTTATCGGAAATGCACAGGGAAATCAGCCTGACAGAAATATGACCGGCAATATACTTGCAGCTCTGAGTGCAGTTTGTTACTCCTTTTATATCCTTTCTATGAAAGGATGTTCAGAAAAATATCATCCTATTACACTATTGAAATGGGTATTCCTTGCGGCATGTGTAGGGGCACTTCCGGTAGGCCTTTTCCATATTTTTAAAGCACCGGTTGTTATTCATCCTGAGACAGTTCCGTGGTTGATGATTTGTTTTGTTATAGTTTTTCCAACTTTTGTATCATATCTTCTAATCCCTCCGGCTATCAAACTTATAGGTCATGAGCTCGTTTCTATGTATCAATACCTTATTCCGGTTATTGCTACATCAGTGGCAATTGCGTTAAAGATAAGCAAGCTTTACTGGGATCAGCCGGTTGCTATAGCTATTATATTTCTGGGAGTTTTCATAAGTTCCAGGGCTGTAGGTAAGGAGAGAGATAAAAATCAGGAAAATAAAAAATAAAGTGTCTGCAATTATAAAGGATAAAAGAAGGAAATGTTATAATTTTTTACTCATATAACTCTCCTTCTTTTTATTTTCCTGATGGATGGTATATTTGCTATATATGTCATATTTATACGGATAAAATCTAAATCACTATCTTTGCGGGAATTCGGATAATAATAAAGTTTTATTTATCCTGAAAACAACAATAAAAATTTATAGATCGACGATGATAAATAAAGATACTATTTGTGCAATATCTACAGCTCCGGGAATTGGGGGAATTGCTGTAATCAGAGTAAGTGGCGACAATGCCATTGACGTGACAGATTCTTTATTTCAGCCTTTCGGCACAGGAAAGCCTCTAAAAGAAAGGAAACCATATACACTGGCTTATGGCCGTATGACGGATAAAAACAAAGAAATCATCGACGAAGTGATGGTTTCGGTTTTTCGTGCTCCGCATTCTTTTACAGGTGAAAATACAACAGAGATAAGCTGTCATGGTTCAATATATATACAGCAACAGATACTACAGGCCCTTATAGATGCCGGATGCCGTGTTGCTACTGCTGGTGAATTTACTCAACGTTCTTTTCTTAACGGGAAAATGGATCTTTCTCAGGCTGAAGCTGTTGCCGATCTTATCGCTTCTGATTCGGCAGCGACCCACCGTCTTGCTATGAATCAGATGAAAGGTGCGTTCAGTGATGAACTTATGCAACTTCGTTCAGAACTTCTTGACCTCACATCTCTTATGGAATTAGAACTTGATTTCAGTGAAGAAGAAGTTGAATTTGCCGATCGCGTACAACTCAAGGAGCTTGCGGAGAAAATAGAAAATATCATAGAAAAACTTGCCGGCTCGTTCAGCGTAGGTAATGCTATAAAGAACGGTATTCCCGTAGCAATAGTAGGAGAGACCAATGCCGGAAAATCCACACTTCTAAATGCTCTGCTGGGAGAGGAAAGAG
>CAMTON010000135.1 GCA_947074105.1 uncultured Bacteroidales bacterium | reverse complement strand
AAAATTGCAATCAAACTGAAAAATATGCTTGAGAAAATGCCTTTGATAAAATAAACACAAAAGTTTACTTCATAAAAAGCAAAACAGACAGGTAAAATGCTACCGGCCTGTTTTGTCAATAATTATAAAAGAAGAAAAGAAAGAAATATTCTTAACACACCACATTATTGTTGCTGCATGAATATATTTAATTATGAAAAGGGTTAATTATCAGATCCGCCTCCCAAAGCCCGATATAAAGTAATTATACCTTGAAGCTCATCAAAATTATTGCTTACCTGATTAAGCTGAGCCTGAAGAAGTGTCTGTTGAGCCGTAAGCACTTCAAGATATGAGGCACTTCCGTATTTCATCAGAATCTTTGTATCGTTAACAGTTGACTCCAGAGCTTTTACCTGCCGTTCATAAACGGATACTTTATCTTTTGCAGACTGAAATCCGGCCAGAGCCGTATTCACCTCACCTCCTGCGTCAAACAATGTCTGCTGAAAAGTCAGCAAAGCTTCTTCCTGTTGAGCTTTTGATATTTTAAGACGAGCTTTATTTGCTCCGTTTGCAAAAACCGGCTGTGTCAGACTGCCTACCGCACTCGACAGAAATGCACCCGGATTTGAAACGCCAATGCCTCCACTATTTGTCCATCCTGCATTACCGCTTAAAGTAAGAGAGGGATAAAAATACGATCGTGCTTCATTAGTTGCATAATAAGCCTGTCTCAAAGCTGCTTCTGCCATCTTTACGTCAGGCCGTAATGAAAGAAGCTCAAGAGGAATGCCTGTTGATATCTCTTCCGGAAAATCACGGTTACAGAAATCTCCCCGCTCTATTTTTTGAGGTACTATGGCAAGCACACTACAAAGTGAATTTTCCACTTCCGTAATCTGAAGCTGTAATTCTATGATATTCGCATCGACCGAATATTTGTTTGCCTCAGCCTGAGTAATAGCAGCTTCATTTGTCTGTCCCGCATTTTTCAGATATCTCATTGCTGTTATATTTTCTTCCCAGACCATCGATGTCTTTACCGATATTTCCAGCTGGCTGTCAAGCATAAGAAGTGTATAATAGGAATTTGCTATGGTTGCTATAAGCTGAGTCTTTATTCCCTGTGAATAAAACTCACTCTGACTGAGAGCGGCTTTCTTCTGGCCTACTATGTTTGTCTGTTTGCCGAAAATATCGATTTCCCAGCTAGCGACAGCAGGAAGCTGATAAGATTTAATCGCCTTACTTCCGTCGAATCCCGTCAGTGTACCCTGCGGATTAAGAGACAGAGATGGCAGATAAGAAAGTCTGGCCGACATTAAAGATGCTTCCGACTCTTCGATTTTCAGTTTCGCTATTCTCAGATCAGTATTGTTTTCAAGCCCCTGACTTATCAGCTTCTGTAAATAAGGATCATTGAAAAGATCCTCCCATTTCATTTTTGCTATTGACTCAGAACTGTCGTTGACAGCTATCGGAATATTTTCGCCGAAAAGATTATCAGTTTTCACATCCGGACGACTATAGGGTTTATATATCCCGCAGCTGCTTAAACACAATGCAACTATTAATAAAAAGGAAATATTCAGATTTTTGATTCTTTTCATAACTGTAAATTTTTATTCCTTCGTTTTGACAGGAATTATTTTTTCCTGAATGCTTTGCATCAGGATATATAATACCGGAGTAACAAACAGCAGTGCCAGCGTTCCTATGAACATCCCGCCTACAGTACCTACACCGAGAGAAATATTACCGTTTGCTCCCACACCTGTTGAGAAAATAAGCGGAAGCAGTCCTCCTATCATTGTTAGCGCAGTCATCAGGATAGGACGGAAACGGGCTTTTGAAGCCGCTATTGCCGCTTCCGTAATGCTCATTCCCTGCTTGCGTGCCTGTTTTGCATAATCAGTGATAAGAATTGCCGTTTTCGCGAGCAGACCTATAAGCATCACTATACCTGTCTGCAGATATATATTGTTTTCCAGTCCCATCACCTTAGTGAAAAGGAAACCACCCATAAGACCGAACGGAACAGAAAATATCACAGCAAGAGGAATAAGAAAACTTTCATATAAGGCACAAAGTATCAGATAAATGAATACAAGACATATTCCGAATATTATCACAGTATTATTTCCGGACTTCGACTCCTCTCTTGTCATACCTCCAAATTCATAACCATAACCTAAAGGAAGATACTCCTGCGCGACCTCTTTTATCGCATTAATTGCGTCTCCGGAACTATATCCCTCGGCTACTCGTGTGCTTACCGAAATAGAGTTAAACATATTGAATCGGCTCAAAGATTCCGAGCCATAGGTTCTTTTAAGGGAAACAAACTGAGATATAGGAGCCATTCCGTTTTTCGTACGTACATAAACCTGGTCTAAAGACTGCTCATCGCTTCGATTATCAGGGGCAGCCTGGAGCATAACTCTGTAAACTTTGGAAAAACGGTTGATATCAGTAACATACTGACCGCCATAATATCCTGACAAAACATTAAGAACTTCTTTGGGTGAAAGGCCCACTTTCTCACAGTTCGCTGCATCCACTTCAACAAGATACTGAGGGAAATTCACATTAAAGGCTGTAAAAGCCATACCTACTTCAGGTCGTTTATTAAGTTCCATTATAAAGCTCTGTGCGACACTGAAAAATTCTGCTGAAGATGCACCCTTCTTATCCTGAAGATAAAGCTCTACACCACCTATGCTTCCTCCACCTATAACCATAGGCAGAGAGTATGAAAATATTCGGGCGTCTTTAATATGTGCCGTTCTTCGTGTTATTTCCCGTGTAATGGCCTCAATACTATTTTCTTTACCTTTTCTTTCATCCCAGGGTTTAAGACGTATTATTATTGATCCGGCAGAAGAACTTTCTCCTGAAATCGAACTATAACCTGAGTTTTTAGAATAAAGCTCGACCTGAGGGATATCTTTGATCGCTTCTTCCACCCTATCCATTATCTCGTTTGTCTCATTTAAAGTATTACCAGGAGCTGTAGATATGTTAACGAATAATATACCTTGATCCTCCTGTGGTACGAAGCCTGTTTTTGTGACACTCATAAGAAAAATAAGAAGTCCTCCTGCAACTACGAGCAGGCATCCTGTGATCCATTTATTTTTGATCAGGATTTTTACACCTCCGAGATATTTTTTATTCACAGTTTCAAAAGCAGCATTGAAAGCTATCCTGAATCTGTGTTCGAATCCTTTCTTACCTTCATCATTGAAATCCTGAGGCTTAATAAGTAGAGCGCAAAGCGCAGGGCTTAATGTAAGAGCGTTTAATGTCGATATCGCTACCGCTACTGCCATAGTGATCCCGAATTGTTTAAAAAATTCACCCGAAGTGCCTCCCATGAATGATACCGGAATGAAAACCGCCATAAATACAAGAGTCGTAGTAATAATAGGACTTACGATTCCGCTCATAGCATCTATTGCCGCCTTATATGATGATTTGTAACCTTCATCGAATTTTGCCTGCACCGCCTCTACCACGATTATGGCATCATCGACCACCGTTCCAATGGCAAGCACAAGGGCAAAAAGAGTAAGAAGGTTTATACTGAAACCGGCAAGAGCAAGGAAAGCGAAAGTACCGATAAGGGAAACCACGATTCCTACCATAGGAATGATTGTGGAACGGAGATTCTGAAGGAAAATGTAAACTATGATTATTACAAGAATTATCGCTTCTATAAGTGTCTTTATGACATTCTTAATAGAGGCATCAAGAAATTCGCTTACATTCATCAGAGTATCTACTTTTACCCCGGGAGGAAGATCAGGTTCGATCTCTTTCAGCAGTCCGTCAATCTCTTTGGTTATCTCTGTTGCGTTTGATCCGGCCGATTGCTGAACCATACACATAGTTGCCGGATGACCGTTGATCTCACTTTTCATAGAATAACTTAATATTCCGAGTTCTATATCGGCTACATCTTTAAGTCTTAAGACTTCACCGTCACTCATTGAACGTATCACGATATTTCCGAACTCTTCAGAATCCTCAAAACGACCGCGATACGTCATCGTATACTGAAATGTATTATCAGAATTATCACCGAGAGTTCCCGTTGGTGATTCAAAACTCTGATTACTTATTCCAGAAGATATATCTGAAGGAATGAGTCCGTGTAAAGCCATCACATCAGGCTTAAGCCATATCCTCATCGAATATTCCGAACCGAGAGCTTTTACCCCGCCAACACCGTTGATACGAAGAACCTGCGGAAGGACATTGATCTTTGCATAATTACTCAGAAACTGATCATCATAAGCATTATCAGAACTGTAAAGAGCAAAGATATGCACTATGCTGCTTTGCTGTTTGCTGACCGAGACTCCACTTCTAGTAACATCGGAAGGAAGCTGTGCTGTTACTTTAGATACGCGGTTCTGGACATTTACCGTCGCCATATCAGGATCCGTACCCTCCTTGAAAAATATTCGTATAGTTGCACCTCCGCTGTTATTTGCCTCCGAGGTCATATAAACCATATTTTCAACACCATTGATCGCTTCTTCAAGCGGAGCAATTACACTTTTCTGTACTGTTCCGGCATTGGCTCCGGTATATGAAGCACTTACCATTACGGTAGGCATCGCAATGTCGGGATATCGCTCTACCGACAAACTTGCCAGACCAAGGCAACCCGCAAAAATGATAATGATTGAGATGACAGCCGACAAAACCGGGCGGTCTATAAAGGTTTTTAATATCATAATTTTATTTTTGGATTTATTTTTTTTCGGAAACCGGGACTCCGTTGCGAAGCAAAGCCACTCCTTCGGATATTATTTTGTCTCCCTGCATAAGTCCCGACTCAACGATATATGTCTTTCCGTCGTTTGAGGGATTGACCTTTATTTCTGTAGACTTTGTTTTTCCGTCTTCAATCTTATATGCAAATACCTTATCCTGTAATTCAAACGTTGCGCTTTTAGGTATGACGATGCAGTTGTCAATAGTCTGCGGGATAATAATCTTCCCTGTACCTCCACTCATAAGAATCTTTTCTTTATTAGGGAAAACAGCACGAAGGCTTACCGAGCCTGTATTGGTATCGATTATTCCGCTTATCGTTTCAATATATCCCGGGTTCTCATAAACTGAATCGTCCCCGAGCTGAAGTCTTACTTCCGGCATTGAGGCGATAGTATTTTCCAGTGAACCGTTTTTCTGAGAAAGAGCAATAATATGTTTTTCCGGAACGGAAAAATAAACATACATCTCTTCATTGTCGGAAACCGTTGTAAGCGGTGTCGATATACCGGAATTTACAAGTGCCCCGATTCTGTAGGGAATCATTCCGATACGTCCGTCAGAAGGACTTTTTATTTCTGTAAACGACAGATCGTTTCTTGCGTTTATCTCCTGTGCTTTTGCCTGAGCCAGAACGGCCTCTGCATTTTTAAGGGAATTCACGGCAGTCTTAAGCTCGTAATCCGAGATTATATTATGTGAAAACAACTCCTGTTTACTTTCTGCATTAAGTTTTGCAGTTTCCACATTTGCCTTTGCCATCTCAACATTAGCTACTGCGTTTTCAAGAGCGGCTCGATAGGCCACCTGATCTATAACAAAAAGTACCTGACCTTTCTTTACACTCTCTCCCTCTTTGACTTTCACTCCGGTGATAAGACCTGATATCTGTGGTCTTATTTCAATATCCTGACGACCTTTTATAGTAACCGGGAATTTATTATAAAGAGTTTTATTACCATAATCTATTGTAATCATTTTATATTCTGCCGGCATCCCGGATGCCTTTGACGATTCTTTTTTACACGATGATATGGAGATCACCGCAATCAGACATAACAGAAGTTTTGTAACCTGAACTTTCATCTTTTTATCTTATTATTTATAATTACCTTAAATGACGGGATTTAAACCTCATATCATTTATGTTTTCTGTAATACAAAGTTCAGTATAAAGAGCAGTTGTTACAATGTCCTTTTATGACATTGACTTGTCCATTTTGGATTAAATATTTTAATATTCGTAATTTTATCATCATAATATGACGACAATTGTTTATTTTGTACAATAATTTTCAAAATGAATCTATTATGAACAGCGTTGTAAAAATTCCTTTTGCGGATCTTCTTGAAAGACTGAAACTCAATGAAATTGCTGTTTTTCATAATAAACTTTCGATTTTTGAGCTTCAGTTAATGAAAGAAAGGAAATCCGAGCGTGAAAAGATTCCTGTAAGAATAGAAGCCTATTCTGTTTTTCTTATTGAAGAAGGTGAATTCAGACTATTTATAGATTATATTCCTCATACTATATCAAAACACAGCTTTCTTATTTTGAGTGAGAAAAATGTCATACAGCTTATATCTGCATCAGAAGATTTAAGAGGCTACAATATTCTTATAGAGCCGATATATTTAAGAGGATTGTTAAAAGATCAACTTGTTCATACCACAAGCCGGATGCATTCGCTCATACGCGATCCTTCGATAAAACTGGACAGAGAGGATTTTGAAATACTTATAAAGTATATCAGAATCCTGATATTGAATATTTCAAGAAAAAACAATTTCTATCAGTCTAAAATCATAGATAATGAAATTATAAATTTCATTCTGGAAGTATGGAATTTCAGAATGCAGAATGAAAGTAATATAACCGAAGAAGATAAAAAAAAGGATCATCGCGAGGTATTGGTTATAGAGTTTGTCCGACTTCTCATCGACAACGGCAAACGGGAAAGAGAAGTAGCATTTTATGCCGACAAACTCAATGTTTCTCCCGTTTACCTGTCTCGTTCGATAAAGCATTTTATAGGAATGCCTGCTATAAAACTTATAAATAATTTTGCTCTCTCCGATGCAAAACTGTTATTACAGCATCCGGGTATATCTATAAAGGAGATAGCCGAAGAAATGAATTTTTCCGATCAGGCTTCATTCAGCAAATTCTTTAAAAAGCAGACCGGCATGTCTCCGATAAAATA
>CAMTON010000134.1 GCA_947074105.1 uncultured Bacteroidales bacterium | reverse complement strand
TATATTTTTTGAATTTCTATATAAATATAATAAAATATACAAAATAATATTTATATTTACTAGTGATAGGCGATTGGAAATGTTATATTTGTATATTTTAACTTAAAAATAACGTTAGTAAAGAGGCTTAGTCAGTCATATACAGGAAAAGATATACCTGAAAAAGATGATAAGAGTATGGATGTTGAAAAGAATAATAATTAGTGATTTTCGTGAAATAAATATGTTTTTATCTTTTGGCATTGTTTTAAGTATAAAAATTACAAAAAAAAGTTACATAGATAAAAACCATTTGAGCATCCGGTTTGTTTAGATAATCGACTGATTAAAAGATATTATGCGTATACGAAAAATAAAATACGATCTAAATTTTAATTTTAAACTTTAACTTTATGAAAATTCCAAAAATTTTATCGGCAGGTCTGTTGTTTGCATTATGCGCCTGCTCTGAAGACAGTTTGGAGGGATTAAATGAAAATCAGAATCCGATAATTCCGGAAACTTCTGATTTATTTAGTTTCGCTACAAGAGAATATGAAAAGGTCAATATTTCAGCTGTAGGAAGCAATGGAATGGTTTTTGCCGGAATGCCATTTTCTGTTTACACTGAAAGTCCTTACAGTGAAGGCGGAAACCGAATAAAAGATCTTTATCCTGTTTATATCGGTTATACAAATAAAGCAGGTGTTCTGAGTGCTGAAGTTGCTATCCCTTCAGATATAGAAGAGGTATATGTAATTCCGGAAGGTATCGGTTTCGGTGGACCCCAGCTTGTAAAGACTTCACAGCTTGGAAGTGTCGTATTTCAAAGTACATTTAAAAGCAGTGACCTTAAAAGCACTACCGGGGCAGTAGCCGACAGAGACGCAGTTGAACTTTCTTCTGCTCTTAATATCTGGTCATATTATGATCTTGATTCGGAAACAGATGCTGCAGATGAAAAACACCTTAAATACAGTGAGCTTGTTTCTGATAACAGTGATATTATGACAAGAACAGGTCTGATTTCCAGAACAAGTATGCAGTTCCCGGAAATGGGACATCCGAATCAGAATTATTTCTATTCTGCGGAATTTCTTAAAAGAACAGAAAATAATCTTGAAGTGGCCGAAGATGGTGAGGTTTATATAACTCATCTTGGTGACTGTGGTTTAAGCAAAGGTATGTATGCCATATATCTGAATACATTATGTTATTATACATATGATGACGAGTCGGAAGTAAACGATTACAGTAAAATAGCATCACTTCGCAAAACTGTTGCTATTCCGAATACTACAAGAGAAGAAGACGGTAAGCGTATTCAGCTACTTTACTGGAATGGAGAAAAATATGTAAAAGATTTTCCAAAAGGAAAAAAAATCGGGTTTTTATGGATTCGTGGAGGTATGGGAGAATGTGGTAAAATTGTAAACTACAATGCCAAACTTGATAGTGATTATAAATCTAAAGGAACATGGGATCTTGATAATGGATTATCATTATATATGCATTCTTCGCTTAATGATAACAGTTATGAAAAAATTAACTCGATGAAGGAAGACGATAGTCGCTTCATTCAATCTTATGGCATTGATATTGAGGGTGAAAAAAATAGTTCTGTCGTAGGTTTTGAAATAACTCAGGTATTTCAGAAAGACCCTTGGAGCGACAGGGACTATAATGATATGTTGATTTATGTAGAAAATGCATATTCGGTAATACCTCCGGGACCAAATGTTGTAAAACATAGTATAAGCGGAACGCTTGTATATGAAGATAACTGGCCATGGGAAGGAGATTATGACTTTAATGATCAGGTTGTTGATTACGTTTATACAGTATATAAGACGTATGATGCTAATACTACACCGACAAATGATATTGCTCAGATTGAGCTTGAATTCTCGGTAAAAGCAATAGGTGCTCAATTTCGTAATGGCTTTGCGATAAGACTTCCATTCAAAACGGCAAATATTAATGAAGCGAAGTCAGGATTCTATATTGATGATAAGCTAAATGGTAGTCTGAATATAACTGATGACGGTGATGGTATTGTTGTGACAGTATATGCTGATACACGTGATGCTTTTGATGGAGCTGACGGTTATATAAATACTGTAAAAGGATGGGATCCGATAGTTTCTTCAGAAACAAGCCGCTCAATCAAGATTGATTTTGTACTTCCGATAGAAGAGAATCCAACTATAAACTTCTATACATATAATCCATTTATCTTTAAATCAGACAATCCTAAACATGAGATTCATCTTCCTGATATGAAAGGAACGGAAAATATGGATACTTCTTTATTCGGAAGAGGAAAAGATTGTAGTGATCCTTCAAAGAATATATATTTCCGTCAGGATGATCATAACTATGTGTGGGCTCTTGATATTCCTACTACAACAGCTACAGATAAGAACAACAAGATCATTAGAAAGACATGGAGATATCCTGTTGAATTTACGAGAATTGATCTTGCTTACACTGGATATAATAACTGGGTGGAAAATCAATTTAACGAAAAAGAAGATAACCGTTGGTATAATAATCCTGACGAAAGTAAAGTTTATCTTAAAAAATGATTCCTTAATAAGTAAAATAAACAGAGATGCGTCTGATTTTCCGGAAGCATCTCTGTTATGGAAAAATATAATTATATATAACCGATAATTTTGTAAAATTTGAACAGTTCAGGAGTAAAGCTTTTATTTTATTAATTACACTCCTGTTTAGGTAATTATAACATATTGCCATATCGAGGTAATTGTATTTATATAATTTTATTGTTAAAAAGAATTTAAAAATAAAATAAAATAAAGATAAGTTTTAAATTATTAAAATTTATCTTTATTTTTATATTGTAAGATGATTCGTGAAGTCATTTGTGATCTTTTGTTGTGACAGATTATAGTAAGAGAAATAGTTAAGGATATATAAGTTTATATTTGATATGAATAGATTTATTAAAGCAGGGCAGTTATGCACGGTTGTAATTGCGCTTTTGTTATTATTTACCGGATGTAACAGTAAAAAAAATGTTGTTTTGTTGCGTGATATTGATCATTCAATAGATTTAAGCGAAACCGTAAAATTTAATACCGTAATCAGGAAAGACGATAAGCTTTCTATTATAGTATCATGTGCGGATCCGGAGTTGTCGGCTCCATATAACGCACCGATGATGGGTATAAGTCAGCAGGGGAGTACCGGAGCAAAGCAGGATGTAACTCCGGGATACATAGTTGACAGAAACGGTTATATTGATTTTCCTACATTAGGCCGTATCTATGTTGAAGGTATGCGTCGTGATGAATTAGTGGATCTTCTCCGTACAAAGTTGTCAAAACAGATAAATGACCCTACGATTACGATAATGTTTTCAAATTTCAGGATAACTATGCTTGGTGCTGTAAAAAGTCCGGGAGAAAAGATTATAAAAACAGAAAGAATCTCTATTCTTGACGCTATTGGTCTTGCCGGAGATTTTGAGATGAAAAGCCGTCGACGTGATGTCCTGGTTGTCAGGGATAATGGTGGCAGTATATCACATGGACGTCTGGACCTGAATTCCGCATCTATTTTCCAGTCGGATTATTTTTATCTCCAGCAGAATGATATCGTATATGTAGAGCCTACAAGAGGAAATGTAAGAGACGGCTCTGCCAGTACATTTCTCCCTTATACACTCAGTATCATGAGTTCAATAATAAGTCTTACTTTGATATTTCTGAATTATAAATAAATATTAAGATATGTTTAGCGATATACCTCATACGGATAATCATAACACGGCAGCTCCTGCAAAAGAGAATCCGCCAATGTTTGATCCGGCAAAGATAAAAGACAAACTGTGTAAATACTGGTGGATGTTCCTGCTTACGATACCCCTGGCGGGAGCGGCAGGTTTCTATTATATAAAAAGCAGTGTACCTGTTGAACGCGTTTCGGGAACAGTTCTTGTTGACGGAATTTCAGAGAGTTCGTCTCCTGCCGACATGGTTTTCAATCAGCTTGAAGGAAAATCAAGAACAGGAAAAACCCTGGAAAAGGTCCTTTTTCAGATGCGGTCAGAATCGCTTATGTTTGAAGTTATAAAAGAACTGGGACTTAACATAAGATATTTTCACGAAGGGAAATTTCGTGAAACTGAATATTATAGAAACTGCCCGATAAGTATTATATCTCATAATCCTGAAGTTGCGGCGTATGCATCATTCAGAGTAACATGTAAGGAAAACCGTTCCCCGGATATTGCGGATCTTTCCGGAAATAAAATTTTTGTCAATCATAATGATGAGTTTGAAATCGGCTATGATAAGTTTACCGTAAACGTGATAAATCCACAATTTTCAGGAGAAATTCTTGTAAGGACAAGTTCTTATGAGGCTGCGGTGGGTGGTTTCATTGGTAAATTTCAGAGTTCGGTAGATAACGCAGCAGCGGGAATTCTCAGACTTAATTTCTATGACCCTATAGCTAGAAGAGGAGTCGATGTTATTAACACTATTGTAGAGTGTTATAATGTAAATGACATAAAACAAAAACAGCAGATTTCTAACAATACATCTCATTTCATAAATGAAAGACTTGAGAAGATTAACAATGAACTAGACTCTACTGAAACGACGGCAGTCCGTTTTCAGCAGGCAAACCAGTATATAACTTCACAGGATGGAGTAAGTCAGGTGATGCAGCAGAAGATTCAGGCTTCCGAGAATCTGCAGAGATTGAAAAATGAAAAAAAGATACTTAATAATATAGAATCTATTCTACGGGATAAAGGAGATAATAAATACAGGATATTGCCGATGTCTGCCAGTGGAGGAATACCGACAATAGAAACAGTAGTCAATCAGTATAACGATCTTATTCTGCGCAGAAATAAGATGCTGGGTAATGCTAATGAAAATTCACCTGCTATCGTAAGACTTACATCGCAGATTGATAATATGAAAATCGGGGTGGCTGATGCGGTAAGTGAAGCGATAAAAATTCTGGATGCTGATTATCAGCTTGCGCAGCGTGAATCCAATATTGCTAAAGCTCAGGTATTTCAGGCTCCCAGTCAGCAGAAAGAGTTCCGCTCCATATCTCGTCAGCAGGATGTAAAAGAAAAATTGTTCTTATATCTTCTTCAGAAAAGAGAAGAAGCGGAAATATCAAAACAGACATTTCAGCCGATCCTGAAGTTCATATCAAAAGCCAGATCCTATGGTGGCCAAAGTTTTAATCCGCTGATAGTCTTTGGAGGAGTAGGTTTTGTCGGCCTGGGAATTCCTGTCGGTCTAATTTTTCTTCTTGCAATGTTTGATACGAAAATCAGAGGTATTGAAGATGTGAGAAGGAATACAAGTGCGACAATACTTGGTATTCTGCCGCATCTGGAAAAAGATAATTCTGAGATTTCAAATAATGAGTTCTATCTGCATGAGTCAAGAAATATGATATGTGATAAGATATCATATTTAATCAGGACCGAAACGGGAGAAGGAAGAGTGATAATGGTAACATCGACAATGCCGGGAGAAGGGAAATCTCTTGTCAGTTCTCATCTTGCGACAGCTTTCACTCATTTGGGAAAGAAAGTCATCGTTGTGGGTGCCGATCTGAGAAATCCATCTCTTCATAAGTTCTGCGGAAAAGAAAATCATCAGGGCTTGTCGGCGTATCTTGCGGGCAAGGAACAGAATATCAGCACTCTTATTCATAAGGCTGATATTTCGGAATCTGAAAATGAGAAATTATCATTTAATATAATATTCGCAGGCGCGGTACCGCCTAATCCTACTAATCTTCTGAGTAATAATTATTTCAGAGATCTTATTGAGAGGTTCAGAGCTGAGTATGATTATGTTATAATCGATACACCTCCTGTAGGAATAGTTTCCGATGGCTTTACTGTTGCCAAATGTTCAGATATAAGCATATTCGTAATAAGAGCGAATGTTATGGACAACAATGTATATAAGCTTATAAATGAATTGCGTAAAGAAGACCGTCTGCCAAATCTTGGACTTATACTTAATGATGTCAGATTAGGAAAGAACGGCAACAACTACGGTTATGGTTACGGATATGGCTATGGTGCAGGTAGATATTATGAAAAGAATAACAGGAAAAAGAAAAACAAAAATAAAAAGCAAGTAACTGCATAAATTAATACATCCGATCATCTAAATAAATAATCTATGGAAAAACGCAGGATTTTATTTGTAATCGAGTCTCTTACAGGTGGCGGAGCAGAGAAGATATTATCAATACTTATTAAAAATATTGATAAAGAAAAGTTTCATACTTCCGTTTGCTCGGTAGTTGATAAAGGTGTCTATAAAGCAGATATTAAAGCTAACGCGCAATATTCCTATGTTTTACCCGATGCAGCCTGTTGGTCTCCGGGATTCAGAAAATATTTATATCCGTTTTTATATAAAGCAGTTTATAACTGGCTGCCTGCCAGACTTATAATGAGTTATATTGAGAAAGATAACTATGATGTTATAATAGCCTTTACCGAAGGTTTTCCTACAAAGCTGGTTGCTGCATCTGCACAAAAAAAAGCAAAAAAAATAGCATGGATACATATAGATCTTTTGAATAATCCCTGGACGCAAAATGTCGGAATATTTAAATCAATAAAAGAAGAACGTGACGCTTACAATAATTTTAATCAGATTATTGGTGTTTCAGAAAATGTAACAGAAGCTTTTCAAAAAGTCTATAATCCTAAAACATCAGCGAAAGTTCTGTATAATCCGATTGATAATATCGATATAATTAATAAATCGGTATCAAATGAAATTCATAAAGCTAAATCAGAAAACATAATTAATATGGTTACGGTTGGCAGACTTGAATCCCAGAAAGGTTATGATCGGTTGATTTATGTTTTAGGAGATCTGAAGAATGATGGTTATTCTTTTTTTCTTAGAATTGTAGGTGAAGGTTCTGAGCGGAAAAGACTTGAAGAATTAATAGCAGAATATAATCTTGGTAATGAAATTAGATTAATCGGATTTAAAGAAAATCAGATCGGAAGAGCACACGTCTGAAC
>CAMTON010000133.1 GCA_947074105.1 uncultured Bacteroidales bacterium | reverse complement strand
AAAGCTCGTTGAGAAATCAACGGGCTTTTTTTGTTTATATACGTTATTGATATTTATTTCTACAAACGATTAATGCTTTATTTTTGCAAACCGTTAATGCCGCTTTGCTCTCATTATAACGCACCTGTAGAGACGCAGCATGCTGCGTCTCCGAAAAGAAGATATAATATATATTGAAGAACATCAACATACTGCGTCTCCGAAAAGAAGATATATACATATATAATGATATATTGAAGAATCTCAACAGCTGCGTCTCCGAAAAGAAAATTCAAACCCAAAATACAAACACAAATAATAAAGATTTATTTAAAGAGAATCCGATTTCATAACCGGCACCCCAATTTATAAAGCACCTCTAGAGACGCAGCACGCTGCGTTTCAGAAAAGAAGATATATATAATATATTGAAGAATCTCAACATGCTACGTTTCAGAAAATAAATTACCAACCCAAATAATAAAATTTATCTATAGCGGTTCCGGTTTATATCCGGCAAATCAACTTCTATCACAGCCATAGAGACGCAACATACTGCTCCTCCGAAAATAAATTGCAATCCCAATAATAAAGTTTTATTTATAGTGGCTCCGGTATTCATATCCTACAAACCAATTTATAACGCATTTGTAGAGACGCAGCAAGCAGCGTCTCTACAAAGAAAATATATAGAAACATATATATTGAAGAACAACACCACATTACGTCTCCAAAAGAAAATAATATCGGAAAAGGAAATACATACGATTATTATAACATGAATGTTATTTATTCTGCCTCCGAATACGAACAACTTGCGTTTCTGAAAACAATAATGACTATATTATTTATACTCTCTATACAACGTTACCCAAGACACAGCATGCTTCGTCTCTACACTAGGGACATTAGGAATTTATATAAAAAAGCCTTTGAGGCGCTGTAATAAAGGCGCTTCAAAGGCTTAATGAAAAATATCAATAATTATATTATTTATGATTCAGAAAGAGCCGCTTCTGTTTCTAACGGTTTATCCTGTTCTACAATTCCTGCGTAAATAAGCAATGCAAATGCTGCGATAAGTGCAATACCAGCAAATACATACCATATATAATGGGCATTTGCTGCTGCAATCATCCATTCCTGGCGATTGCTGAAAAGATCAGGATCAGGGCAATATTTATTCAGTAATACACCTGAAATAAGGAACCCAAGTATATATGAGAAGAAAGAATGCAGATGTGAGAATCCAAGATACATACCTTCTTCTCCTTTAGGAGCCTGAAGAGAGAAATATTCCAGGAAACGAGGCGAGATGAATGTTTCTGCCAATGCCTGAAAAACGATACCAAGCACCATCATAAATGCAATAGGATGCATTCCGAGTATCATATTATCGGCGGGAAGTATATTCCCCATTGCCATTATAAGAGCAGATACAGGAATAATAAACATGCCGATAGCAATAGAAGTAATGGCTTTTCTTTTTGCCATAAATTGTGTTACAAAATTTACTGTTAACACGACTATAAGAGGATTAACATTAGCATACCATGCAGGTGATGCACCTTCTCCGGCCATACGAAGTACATACTTAGGCATTGTAGCATATAGCTGACCCTGAACAAGCCAGAAGCCACTCACAATAAGAGTAAGGATTATCAGTTTTCCGTTAGAACATACTCTTACAAGACCTTTTCCGATCTCAGCGAAAGTTTTGCCTTCACCAGCCCGTTCTGTACTCTTATAAAAGAAAAATACGGCAATAAGAGCAACAAGAGTCATAGCTGCAGAGAAATAATTAAGAACTACCAACCCTTCGCTGCCCATGCTTCTGCGAAGCGGATCAACTACAAGTTTGCCGGTAAATGCTCCTATATTTACCATCATATAGAAAAGGGAAAATCCTTTTGCTCTTGTTTCTGCCGTAGTTTCTTTTGCAACTGTACCGGAAATAACCGATTTTATAAAAGAACCGCCTATCATGATTACTATCAGTACAGGTACGATGTTCCATTTAAGAGAACTCTCTTTAAGTCCTGTAAACTCTGTTTCCATTCCGTAACTTACAAGACCTGCATTTTCAAGAAATGTAGGTAAAACTCCCAAACCGGCATAGCCTATAGTAAGCAGAGAGAAAGCAAGCATCATAGATGTACGGAATCCGATCTTGTCGGCTATAGCTCCGCTAAAAAGAGGCAACAGATAAAGAAAACCAGAAAAAAGACCTGAAATGATTCCGGCTTCCACATCCGAAAAACCAAGTACACGAGACAGATAAATAGTTATTACAACAAAAACGGCATAATAAGCCATTCTTTCAAATAACTCTACGCAATTAGCGACCCAGAAGGCTTTTGAAAATTTAATTTTACTCATTGCTAAACAAAAATGTGATGATAAAAGATTAATATGTCATAAGTAAGGGAATGATATTACTCATTCCCTTATTACTTATAATATTCCTATTTATTATTAAATCAAAAAAGTTCAAGAAACGTAAGATAAATAAGATAGGCAGGAGCAGCAAGAAGAATGCTGTCAAACCTGTCGAGTATTCCGCCATGTCCCGGAATAATTGTTCCGGAGTCTTTTACACCTATAGTTCTTTTTATTAATGACTCAGTAAGATCGCCCCATGTAGCAAATATAGAAACGATAAATCCCATACCTATACATTCTATAGCATTGTAATCGGTAAGAATGAATGAAAAAAGAAATCCGGCAATCATTGCAAATATAACGCCTCCGAAAAAACCTTCCCATGATTTCTTCGGTGAGATTCTTTCAAAGAGTCTGTGTTTACCTATCTGACTTCCGACAAGGTAAGCACCGGTATCGTTTACCCAGATGAAAACAAAAAGAGCAAGAAGTATGAATGGAGAATATTCCGGACGTTGAGTGATTTCAATTCCGAAGATAGATACCTGAGAAATTGATATCACACTAAGAAGGCTGAAAGGTAAAGCTATATAAACTTGTCCGAAAAGAGCATATGCCCAGCTTTTAAGCACATTGTCACGTTTCATATAAAGTCCGGAAATGAAAAGAAATATAAGATATATCAGATAAACTAAAATAATATTTATACTCACCATTCGAATCTGATAGAAGAAGACAGTAAAGAACAGGATTATGGCACCTATGCAGTTCACTATACCATTTACTCCAGCCTGTTGATGTTCATTCATAAGGTTATAGAATTCACGACATGCTAGAATTGTTATTATTCCGAAAAGAAGTGCAAATGAATAAGGACTCCATAAAATGGAACCGACTATAACGGCAACAAATATTATGCCCGTTATTGCTCTCTTGATAAAATTATTCAAAACTTTATAATTAATTATTAGACAATGTTTACTCTTTCTTATTACTACAAAGATAGACTCTTTTCGGTTGTGTTTAAATACAAAATGAATTATTATATAGCATATTAATACATACTTTAACTGAAATGTAATACCGAGATTAATTTTTTCAAAATTGACATACTTATTATTAATGAAATTATCTCGTGTTCAAGACTGATAATTTATAGATTAGATTCATGTTTCAGGATATCTGTAAGGCTGTTTTTAAGATTTTCTGCTGATAAGTTTTAATAAAAAGATAAACTTGTAAAAATGCTTTTTCTTATAAACATTCTTCTTATTAAAGTATTTATAATTAGGGAGTTTGTAAGTAAATGCATAGCAGAAACGGGTAGTGTTTCCGTCTCAAACTGATAATATCTAATCTTATGACAATAATTACCGATGATAAACCCTTAGTCTCTGTCATTGTCCCGGTTTATAACAGTTATAAATATTTCGAAGATACTATACGAAGCATTATAGGCCAGACATATAATAATCTCGAAATCATTCTTGTCAATGACGGATGTTCCGACGGAACAGATTATATAATAAATAAATATGCTCTTTTTGATTCGAGGGTGAAGGTTTACAATAAGCGCAATCAGGGTACTCAATATGCCCGACATGAAGGAATAAGGAATGCAACGGGAAAATATATTCAGAATCTTGACTGTGACGATATTCTTATTGATGATGCCATAGAGCGGCTTGTTAAACGGGCTGTCGAAACTGATGCCGATATGGTAGCTGCACCTTTTTTTTTCTGTCCTTCAGATAAAGAAAAATATAAATCTGACGATTTGAAATTCGATGAGATTTCCGGCGTTGACTATTTCAGAGAAATGTGTTTCAAAAGAGCTTACTGGCCTACATGGACAGTATTTCATAAAAGAGAATTATATCTAAAGAATCATATTTTTATAGATCCTGACATTATGATGACCGAGGATACGATTCATACAACACAGCTTTCATTATATTCAGAAAAGGTTGTTTCGATAAAGGATCCTATAATAAATTTTATTGTGAGATCGGATTCTTTGTCAAATCATAAGGATATTACAGATAAACAGTTTTATGATCTTCGTAAATATCCAGTCGTTATAGAGAATTTTATACGTTCAAAAGGTCTTGAAAATCAGCTTTCCGCAGAACTCGGTTACCTTAAAATCAGAAATATGTTTGAAAGTATAGCAAAGAAAAGACTCGAAAATCTGAAATCAGATATGAAAACGGTAAGAAAAATGCTTAAAGAGCATCCTGATCTTAAGCAATATCTTGTCAGACGGGAAAAAAAGGTAATCAAGGTATATTCTGTTTCTCCGGTAATAGGATACCTCAATATATTGAGATATATGAAACAGGGGAAACTTTGAAATATTTGCCGGAGTAATTGAAAAAAAATTTTTGCTACAATTTAGAATTCTGCTTAGCAAATTCATGATTTTGAATTTAAACAAATTTTCATTTTGAGATATGTATTATGACTAATTGCAATAATTGATAATTTCTTTACTTATTACTATTTACAGACTATGCGATATATTTTAGAAAAACCAAAACTATCTATACTTGTTGCTTCTTATAATATTGAAAATTATATAGCGGAAGCGCTTGATTCACTGTTGAATCAGAAATACAAAAATATAGAAATAATCGTTGTAGATGATGGCAGTACCGACGGAACGCGTGATATACTTAAACAGTATGAGGAACGATGGAAAATAAAACTCATTTTTAAGGAAAACGGAGGTACAAGTACAACAAGGAATGAATGCCTTAAGCATTTTACAGGTGACTTTGTGGTATTTATGGATGGAGATGATGTAATAGATCCTGACAGTTATTCTGAAAATATAAAATATCTTATAGATGATCCAGAACTGGATATGGTGGAATTTCCTATTATGTTCGCCTGGACTACTTCACGGGCAGAAGTGAATAAGATAAAGCCATACATTACTTCATCAAGAAAAGAGATATATGAATTGTATCTTCAGCAACAACTGACTTTCTCTATGTGTGATAAGATATTCAGACGTTCTGCTCTTAAAAACCTTAAATTTCTTGAAGGTGTGCTTTATGAGGATGTAAATTCAAATGAACAGGTTATCGGAAACATAAAGAAAATAAGACTTTCAGATAAAGGTTTATATTATTACAGAAGAACGAGTAATTCAAATATAACCAGAAAGATGACTTATCAGAAAATGCATGATTATTTTTATACTACGCTGCGTTTTTTAAATAAGGCTCAGAATCAGGAAGTCGACAACGTATTACTCTATAAATATCTTTCCCGCTGGCTTCGACTGGAAGATTTCCTACTTTATGACGAATTGGATGAAGATCAACAAAATTCGCTGATAGAGCTTACAGGACTTGTTCCTGTTTCAAAGTTTGAACTTCTCAGACAAATATTGTCAGCTAAGATAAGTTATCGCAAATTCAGTGCTTTATGGTCATTTTCTAACGGTAGTCTTTCTAAAGCAATTCAGATAAGCAATCCTAAAAAAACTATCGATATTGTGAATGATAGTGAAATTACAAACGAGGATGAAAATTCCGAAAATGAAAAAGATGAAATATTAAATCCGGATATTGAAACACAGCAATAAAGCACGAAGGTTAGCACATAATATATCTTTGTTATAATGAGATGAAAATATATCCACAGACTTTACTTAAAAGTCTCATAAAAACATATTAATCTACTATAAATACAGAAAATAGAAGTCATTCTTATGTGAGATTTACAGATAGGAATACAAAATATACAAGAAAAAAGAAAATGAAATAGCGGAATATTTCCGCTGTTTCATATATTCCGCTGTGCATTTATATAATTAAAGTTGCGCATAAAGAAATGCGCATTAAAATAAAAAGAGAGTATTGTAAAGAAAATTGGCTTTAATTAATTATGTTAGCTGTGAGATTTTATAATATAAATAAAAGTTTACGTAGTTTAGATTTAATTTGCTAATAATAAAAAGGGATAATCTTAAATTTGTAACTGAATTTATTTTAAGGTATTAAGTGCTTATATTTAGAAAAGTAACAGGTAAATTATGAAGAATAGCAGAGGTGGTAAAAGTCTATGTCTAAGACTGATTAAGTATACATTAATCGTAATAGTATCTATAACCGCACTAATTTCCGCATTGATCGGAATAACACTGAATTTTATATTCACTCCCGAGAAGTTAACAAAAATAGTATTGCAGCAGACCGATAAATTCATTGACGGTGATGTAAAATGCGAAGAAATAGACCTGAACTTTTTCGGATCTTTCCCTAATGTGGAACTTAGTCTGAAAAACGGAGCTATTGTGCCTTCCCGGAAGCTCCTGGATGAAATCAAACCGGAAGTAGATACAATAATGAGTTTCGAGACCATAGCGGTCCATGTCAATCCCCTGGCTCTTCTTAAATCGAATAAAATCGTGATTCCCAAAATTTCGGTAAGAGATGCGAATATATATGCTTATGTCAATAAGGACGGAAAAGCCAACTGGGATATCCTGAAATTAGAAACAGAAGAAAAATCAGATACGATAACTGAAGAAACAGTATCTTTTGACGGAGATATAGAAATAGGAAAAATAGAGATCCTAAGAGCAAACATGACTTTTGACGACCGTTCTACAGAAATATTTACCGATTTGAGAAATTTCGAGACATCATTGAGCGGAGATTTTTCA
>CAMTON010000132.1 GCA_947074105.1 uncultured Bacteroidales bacterium | reverse complement strand
TTTCTGTAAGTCGTTCCGGCAGAGATACTTGAATATACATATATTTATTTAGTGTAATCCCTGTAGAGACATAGAATGCAATGTATCCAATATAAGAATAAAGGTTTATACTGATACAAACGATGACGTGTCATGCCATGTCTATAAAAGGAGAAAAATAATATTATATTAATAATAAGATAATATAAATTAAATTTATTAAAAAGGCCGCGCAGAAGTGATTTTGCGCGGCCTTTTTTACGGAAAAATAACAGAGATAAAATTTGATGCCATATTCAATATATGGCTTATTTAGTATATTTGTCATAGATTTTATTAACACTAATATTTACAAAACTCGGACTATCATGATCACACGGGGAGCATTATGTTTTAAGGGGAAAGTATCAAGTCTTATTATTCCGTTATTTTCAATATTATTTTTTTTCAACTCATGTAGAGTAGACGATATAGGCAGTTACTATACGTTTACAGGTCAGACAATCGGTCAGTATCTTAAAGAAGATCCGGAGGACTTAGGTCTCGGAGAATTCGTTAAGTTGCTTGAAGAAACTCAGGTAATCGCTCTTTTGAACGCTTACGGTGAATACACATGTTTCATACCTAATGACAAAGCTGTATTCGAACTGTACAAAGCAAAAGGAGTATCATCATTTGAGGAACTTAAAGAAAATTACCGACCAGATGAGATTCAGAAAATAGTTTATGATCACATCATTAAAGATGTGGTTCTAAAGGATGCCAGCTTCAATGAAGGTATCATTCTTAGCAAAACGATGAGTGACAGATTCATTTCGATGACATCTACAAAACTTAGTACTCACGGTTATTATTACGTAAACAATACTGCCGCTATCGTCAATCTGAACATTGAATGTCATAACGGTATGATTCACGTACTTAATGAGGCAATCCAGCCTACAGAAAAAAATCTTGCAGAAGCAATCGACTCAGAAGAGCGTTACAGCCTTTTCAACTCTGCGATGAAAGAATGTATGCTTGATCTTCTTATTACTGAATATGAAGATGAAAGCTATAATCCTGACGATTATGAAAGTCTTGTAGCAGGTGCTCCGACTTCCAACAACGGAGATGCAGAACTTCCTGAAAAAAGAAAATACGGTTATACCGTGTTTATGCAGAGTGACTCACTTTACGAAGCAAAATATAACATTACGGATCTTGACGGACTGAAAGCTCTTGCGGCTTCTATCTATGACAGAACATTTCCGGAAGATGCAAGCGTAAAAGATGTGACAGACAGAAAGAACTCTCTTAACAGATTCATTTCATATCACATGCTTGACCGTCAGGTTACAAAACGTCTGTTGATGGATGTATATACAGATCAGAACAGAACAAAACATCATATTCCAAACCGTTCGATGTTTGAATACCTTGAGACAATGTGTACAAACACTCTTATGGAGATATCACATTTCTCAACAGCTAAGACCAATCTTCTTAATTATGTAAGCGATGACCAATGTGTTCAGCTTCTGAGAATCGACGGTCCGGCCGTAAACGGTGTTTATCATGAGGTTGACGGTGTTCTTGCCTATGATTATGATTTCAGATCGGCTCTTGCGGCAAAAAGACTTCGCCTTGATGTGGCAAGTTTCTTCCCAGAACTTACAAATAACGGTTTCCGCGGAGGAAGTACGAAGCTTCTTGACAACAAGATGATTAACGTGATATTCCCATCAAGCTATCTTGAGAGAATGACTTATGAGGAATATACAAAAGTGATGTACCTTGGTCCGAACGAAAGATATTGTGACTATCAGGGTGACGAGTTCTTCCTGAAAGGAACTTATGAATTCGAGATCATCACTCCTCCTATACCGAAAGGAACTTACGAAGTACGTTTCGGATATCAGCCTACAAACAATCGTGGTGTAGCGCAGATCTACTGGGACAGCAAACCTATCGGTATTCCTCTGGATATGACTGTTGACGCTTCTGACCCTAAGATCGGTTGGGAAGAAGACGGTTCTAACACAGATGACCCTTACGGATATGAAAATGACAAGATGATGCGTAACCGCGGTTATATGAAAGGTCCTGCAAGTTTCAGAAATGATGACAAGACATGGTATTCGGGAGCTAACGCGCGTCTTAACGTAAAAGTACTTCGCCGTATCCTTGGCCGTTTCGATTTCGAAGAAACGACAAACCATAAATTCCGTGTCAAAGCGGTTAAAGAAGGTGAGTGTATGCTCGATTATCTTGAGTTCGTACCTGCCGAAATCATAGAATATGAAGATATCTATTAACAGATATATATAACTCAGAAGTTTTAGTTTTCATAATTGATAAATTTAGTAGTTATATGCCGGTGGTAAATTTTACCATCGGCATATTTTTTTGAACCTGATGAGTATCATATTTTTTATAACAGTGTCCAATAACCGGAAAAACGAAAAAAATGAGTGAGAGCGGTCTCCGGTAGCGAAAATTTATAAATAAGTTTATCGTAAAGGATGTGAAATGAAAAAATATACAATAAATTTGCGGCAAAATAGCAGAACATGGATTGGATAAGAGATACCTTCTTATCTCCTTCGGTAATACAAACAGTAATCCTTATATCGTTAGTGTCGATAATAGGTCTTTTTCTGGGAAGGAGAAAAGTATTCGGGGTGTCGTTGGGAATAACGTTTGTATTTTTTACAGGTATAGTACTCGGGCATTTTAAAATAAAATATAATGCCGATATGCTCGCGTATGCGCAGAGTTTCGGACTTATACTCTTTGTATACTCTTTAGGGCTTCAGGTAGGACCCGGATTTTTTTCAGCTCTGAAAAAAGGAGGTATAGCACTTAACTTACTTGGGATATCGGTTATATTTTCAGGTATAATACTTTCGCTTATATTTTACTGGTTCACCGGATTTCCGATAACAAACATCGTAGGAATGTTCTGCGGTGCGGTTACGAATACACCCGCTCTCGGGGCGGCACAACAGACATTGATCGATCTGGACCCCGCAAACATAAGAGAGGCAGCAGATATGGCTCTGGCATGTGCGGTAACATATCCTATGGGTGTCGTGGGCGTCATACTTGCCATAGTGATAATGAAAGCATTATGGCTTAAGGATGATCTCAAAAACAACAGTTGCGGTTCCGGTGCGGAAAAACCGCTGATCTCCGAGTACAGAGTATGTAATCCGGCAGTCTTTGAAAAGAATATCGAGAATATAATGAAGCTGACAGATAAGCACGGTATCATCACCCGGGTGTGGCGTGACGGCAGCGTGTTGATTCCGAGTTCGGATCTTGAGCTTAAAGAAGGAGATCATCTTCTTATAATGCATGCGAGGAGCGACAAAGATGCTTTTCTTGCCTTGTTCGGTTTTCAGGAAAATGCCGACTGGAATAATGAGAACATAGACTGGAATAAGATAGATTGTCAGTTTATTTCAAGAAGAGTGATAGTAACCAGAAACCGCTATAACGGAGTTCAGCTTGGTGCTCTTCATCTGAGAAATACATACGGAATAAATATAACAAGAGTAAACCGTGCAGGTATTGACCTTATGGCATCACCGAAACTTCGCCTTCAGATAGGAGATAAGATGACTGTAGTAGGACCGGCTAAAAGAGTTGAAGAAGTAGTAAGTATGATGGGTAATGAGATGAAAAGACTTGAAAATCCTAATCTTCTTGCGATTTTCGTCGGAGTATTGCTGGGCGTCATACTGGGAACAGTGCCTATTTCCTTACCGGGAATATCAACTCCTGTAAAATTCGGGCTTGCAGGAGGACCAATTATTGTAGGTATTCTTGTTGGTGCATTCGGTCCGCGTTTTCATATAACCACATATACGACCAACAGCGCGAATCTTATGTTACGCCAGTTCGGAATCGTGACTTATCTTGCCGCACTTGGAATTCAGGCAGGAGAACATTTCTTTGAGACAGTTTTCAGAGCCGAAGGGCTGATGTGGATAGCGATGGGCATAATGCTTACACTTATTCCTGTGCTTCTTGTTGGATTCTGTGCTTCTCATTTCTTTAAGATACCATATTCTAAAAATGTCGGTATGCTTTGCGCAAGTATGGCCAATCCTATGGCTCTTAATTACGCCAATACAACAGTCGACGGCGATGAACCATCGGTAGCATATGCTACGGTATATCCTATATCAATGTTTCTCAGAGTGATATCTGTACAGGTAATGATAATGCTCTTCGCATAACCTGTTTTGCATTATGCGATTTACATAATGAAGTAAAATCTCTTTAACTTAAAAAATAAAACCAAGTTGCCGTTTCCGATGTTTAATTTATGATATGCTGAGCATAAGTCTCATCTGTCATTAATGTTAAACAAATTTACGGGTAATGAAAGCGTTTATTATAAAAAATCACGATTCCGCTCACAGCGGACAGATTGAAGAAGTGGAACTTCCTGTTCTTGATCCGAATAAGATAAGAGTAAAAGTCAAAGCGGCTTCGATAAATCATATCGATATAGAAAGAATAAAAAAGACTGCGAACAAATTGGGCAAGTCTTTTTGTGCCGGTGTCGATTTTGCAGGCGATGTAGCTGAGATAGGTGATAATGTGTCAATGTTTTCTCCGGGTCAGAGAGTTGCCGGACTTGTCAATAATGCAGAATGCGGTTCTTTTGCAGAATATGTAGATGTAGATCCTGACGCATTATTCATAATTCCTGACGGAGTTTGTTATAAGGAAGCAGCGGCAATGGCTTATGCAGGAGTCATAGCATGGAAAGCGATAAATGAAAAGGTTGTCATTCCTCATGATTCATTCATCTATATTACAGCCGGAGGTTTCGGAGTAGGAAATTATCTTATCCAGCTTGCTACCAAAAGAGGTACAAAACCTATAACTGCGGCCGAAGAAGACGGACAGACACTTTATAAATTAGGTATAGAACATATAATAGATCCCCGTAAGATTTCAATTCCCGAAAGAGTTAAGGAAATAACACTGGGAGAGGGTGTGAAAACAGTGATAGATTTCATATCTCCTAAATCCGCTTCTGAAAATATAAATCTTTTATGCTATAACGGAGCTATAATCACAATATGGGGCAGACTTCATGAATATCCTTATGAACCGAAGACAAAAGCGATTACCGTATCAGAAGTAGCTCTTGACTATCTCTATGCGAGCGGATGTAAAAAGGCTCTTAAAGATGTTTCTAAAGCAGGGGAATCTCTTGTGCAACTTATAGCTAAACAGGAATTCAATCCAATGATCGAAAAAACATATCCGTTTGCCGATATAGAAAAAGCCTTCGAAGAGATTCCTAAAAACGGAATGGGAGGTAAGTATGTGATAGAAATGTAAACATTAAGGGGAAATAAACAATTGTAAATTCTCCGGAAATATATAAGAAATTCAAAACCGTTAAGTCTGTTTTCAGATATAACGGTTTTTTTATTTAATTAATCCATATCATTATGTCGGATAATAATTCAAAAATGTATGCTTAACTGTGTCTTTCGGGGTGAGAGAGGTAAAACATTATAAGCTTATGTTTAAAATACATATATTTGCAGCCGAAACTCTAATTGACACATTCATACTGACTTAAAAATGCAAAACGTAACAAAACCATTAAACGGAAGAATTAATGTTGCCGACGTATTAAGAGGGATAGCCGTAGCCGGTATTCTTGTTTTACATTGTATCGAGCATTTTAATTTTTATTCTTTCCCTAAGACCGACAGCGCATTGTTGAAATTTACGGATACTGCCGTATGGGATTCCCTTTTCTTTATGTTCGGAGGAAAGATGTATGCGATATTCTCCTTACTGTTCGGTTTCAGCTTCTTTATTCAGTTTAATAATCAGGAAAAGAAAGGTTATGATTTCAGAATGAGATTCCTGTGGAGACTTTTTTTGCTTCTTTTGATAGGATTTTTCAATGCTGCGTTTTTTACCGGAGAGATACTCGTACTATATGCTCTTGTGGGAATAGTGATGATACCGTGTTCTAAATTATCTACTAAAGTGCTGAAATACCTGGCTTTGTTTTTCTTTATTCAGCCTATAGAGATGTTCAGACTTTTTTCTGTTCTTTTTGTTCCTGATTATGAACTGCCGGCTCAGATGTGCGGTAAATATTTTGCTGCGACTTACGCAGCGCAAGAAACAGGTTCGTTTATAGAAATGACTAAAGCTAATCTCTGGGACGGTCAGCTGGCCAGTCTTACATGGGCATGGGATAACGGACGTGTAACTCAGACTGCCTTTTTATTTATAACGGGAATGATAATCGGACGTCTCGGTTTATTCGGCGAAACAGAGAAAAACATAAATTTCTGGATTAAGTCACTTATTGTCGCGATAATATGTTTTTTCCCATTAAAAGGTTTGCAGGGTATGATTCCCGACTTTATTGAGTCTTCAGATATAAAAATACCGCTTTTAACGGCAATAAAGATGTGGGGAAATTTCGCATTTACGCTAATAATCGTATCTTCGGTAATTATTTTGTATTACAAGACAAGCCTGAGAAAATCACTGGATAAAATAATCCCTTACGGAAAAATGAGTCTTACCAATTATGTGACGCAATCGGTTTTCGGAGCGATGCTTTTTTACGGATGGGGATTCGCTTTATATAAATACTGCGGCCATACTTACAGCTTTCTGATCGGTATCGCACTTGTAATAATACAGTATATATTCTGCGTTTACTGGCTTAAATCACATAAGCAGGGACCATTTGAATATATCTGGAAAAAAATGACGTGGATTTCTTCAAAGAAATATAATATTAAAGATAAAGAATTAGCACATTGACACATTTGCTCCGGGTTTTATCCGGAAGCAGTTTATTAACACGTTACAAATTGTTTTATGTAAACCTATTAAAGGTTTTATGGTAGTGTAATTATGCTGTGCCGGATTGTGTTTCCCGGCACAGTTTTTTTATTTATAAACCATAGTCTTCGGACTTAAATATTATATCCTTAAATTTTATTATGACATGAAAACGGAAATCAGAACTCTTATTTTTCTTTTTTTTCTGTTTTTTATCTCCCTGGTAAAAGCGGAGAAAGAATCAGTAATAGACCTGAGCGGTAAATGGAACTTTATTAT
>CAMTON010000131.1 GCA_947074105.1 uncultured Bacteroidales bacterium | reverse complement strand
TGTCTTTCGTAGTTACGGATAGAACCTGAAGTTTCATGGTGCATCATAAGCTTAACACCTTTGCTTTTTGCATATTCGCGAAGTTCAACTACATCGAAATCAGGATAAGGAGTTACGAAATCGAAAACGAAATCTTTTGATTTGTCAAACCAGTCTTCCCAGCCTTCGTTCCAGCCTTCAACCAATACCTGGTCGAAACCATGTTCAGCAGCGAAATCGATATATTCTTTTACATGAGCTGTATTTGCAGCATGTGTCGTATTAGGAGTTACTTTAGAGTAATCTGTTTCTCCAAGTTTTACAGAAGGAAGATCAGTATAAGCCCATGTGCTTTTGCCTGTGATCATTTCCCACCATACACCGATATATTTAACCGGTTTGATCCATTCAGTATCTTCGTAAGCACATGGCTCATTAAGATTATAAATAGTTTTTGAAGCAAGGATATCACGAGCGTCATCACTTACAAGAACTGTTCTCCAAGGCGACTGTGCAGGAGCCTGAAGGTATCCTTTGTTACCCTGAGCATCAGGAGTAAGATGAGATTCGAAAATCATATTCTTATCATCAAGATCAAGGTGCATTGCTGAATAATTGATCAATGCTGCCTCGTGGATATTGATATAAAGACCATCATCAGATTTAAGCTGAAGAGGAGTCTGAACCGCACATTCAGAATAAGGAGTCTGTGATGCGTTAGGAGTAACCGCTACATCCATAAGACCGCGAACTTCTGAAAGTTTTGATTTTGTTGTATGATATTCCTGAGTATCATAATCTCCCGGTAGCCAGAATGCACGGTGGTCACCCGCCATTGCGAACTGAGTCTTTTCTTCGTTGATTATGAAATAAGTAAGATTTTTCTGTTCAGGGAATTCATATCTGAAACCTACTCCGTCATCAAAAACTCTGAAACGAACAGTCATTTTTCTGTCAGTATCCTTCTGATTAAGGTTTACCTCAAGTTCGTTGTAATTGTTTCTGATATATTTAGTTTCACCCCATACAGGTTCCCATGTCTCATCAAATGCAGACTGGTTTTCCGATACAACTTCAAAGCCCTGAGTAAAATCCATTTTACCGTTTGCGTCAAGATTTGTAGTTGTATATGTCATATCGCTGTTAGGCTCACCATTTTTTAAATCAAATCCCATTTTTGACTCTTTCACTACCGGTTTTCCTTTAAAAGTCATTTCATAAACAGGTTGTCCTGTTTCTGTAAGATTAAAAGAAACTTTTACATTCCCGTTAGGAGAATTAATATCAGTAGCCATAGCCATTAATGAACCTGATAAAAGAAAAAGACCTAAAGAGTTTCTGAATTTTTGCATAACTGTTTGTAAGTTAATTTTTTGATATTTATAACAGAGGCTCTAATCAGCAGAGCCTCTGCCATATTTTTGTTTGATCAGTTTTATTTTATTTGATAAAGTAGATTAAATCTCTTTATTTCTGAAAGAACATATAACATCCGTCAAGCTGGTTGAACACAACGCGATAAGTTCCTTCTTTTGCAGGAATGTTACCTCCTGAAGGTTTAGTACAGAATGGGAAAGTATCACCACCCCAGTCTTTCACTGCCCAGTCACCGTCAGCACGGAATTTAACACCTCCGTCAGGAAGAGTAATATCTGTGTACCATACATAACCATTACTTCCCGGAGTAACATCAAGAACTACTGTTTCATTGCTCCATCCGTTATAATCACCGATTAATTCGATAAACTGATATTCAACAGGTGTTACAGTAGCAGGATCAATTGTCAGTTCATTAGTTACTGTATTAAGAGTAATAGTATAGAATCCGTCTGCCGGAACTGTGATATTACCTGAACCTCCGTCCTGGAATACATAACCTGCGTCTCCTGTTCCCCACTGGTCATCCCAGCTTCCCGGAGTAGCAATCAGTTTGAATCCCTGATCTTCTCTTATATATGCAGTATGAGTAAATACACCTGTACCTTCAATTGCATCATAATCATAATTCGGAGTCATACTCAACGGAATCAAAGATGTTCCGATAAATGCAGGATCATTATCCCATCCTGTTCCCAGACCGATTATATAATATGTAGCCGGAAGAGCTGCTTCAGTGCTCTGGAAAGGACGTATGTTAAGAGCTATTGCATTTGAATAAGCAGGCTTAACTATCGGAGTAGAGTTTGTCGGCCCTGTAGCTGCATTGCTTACAATACATTTAACTCTCAGATATACTTTCTGAACAGGAATAAGATCAGCGTCCTCACTACGTTTTTCTGCTCCATTTTCTTTCTCTGTCTCTTCTAAAGCAATAAGTCTTAGAATCGCAGTATTTATATTCGTTGTTACGATTTCTATTTCTTCATCATTGCTGCTTGATGTAAGAGCAATTGTCTTATCTGCAGGAAAAGTTGCATCAAAAGAAGCTTCTATAGAATAAGTATGAGCAAGACTAACACCGAAATCAGGTCTTTCATAACTCAACGTCGTAAATACTTCTGTAAGATTTTCTTCCTGAATTTCAAAGATTTCAGAACTGTCTTCTAAATCAAAAAGTTTAAATGAAAGTGTTCCTGTCTGTGATTCGATATTTACCATTGTCTTTGTGTCATCATCACATGACATAAATGCAAGTGGCGTACCTAACGCTAAAATAAATGCTATTTTTTTCATATTCATTTTTCACATTTTAATTAATAACCAGGATTCTGAATCAAATTATGATTTGCATTCAGGTCTGAATCAGGTATAGGATACAGATTATAAATATCTCTGAAATTCGAACCGTATTTTGATCCGCCTTTCCAGTCATAAGTATAAGCGGAAGAACCTCCGAAATATCCGTATCTGATAAGGTCTGTTCTTCTATGACCTTCAAAATAGAATTCTCTTGCTTTTTCATCAAGAATATCGTCCAAAGAAACTACAGAATAAGTGCGAGCTCCTGCTCTTTCTCTTATCTGATTTACAGCCCATAATGCCTCTCCGCTGTTTCCTGATCTCATAGATGCCTCAGCATAATTAAGATATGCTTCAGCTGTTCTCAGGAAAGGAACATCCATATCCGGACTTTTAGGGTCATTTGGTGCTTCACCGTCAGCTCTCAGATTCGAGAATTTAGCTACAGAAAATCCCTGTTCGAAATTATTCACATCATCGATTTCCTGAGTTCTGCCTTCTCCGAAGAACATCGCTCTTTCGTCACCAAGTGTAGAAAGATCTGTTAGATCAGCATTTCCCGGTATTCCTGTTTCAAAGAATTTACTTACAAGAGATGCTCTTGCTCTGTTTCCGGCCCAACCATCATCGATTCCCCATGCAGGCATATCTGACATATGTGTTGAAGCAAGAAGGAAGAAAGCAGTTGTCCAGCTTCTTGTCATTGAATAATGAACAGCGATCGGAAGAATGATCTCTTCTTTTGCATTATTTACCGATGAACCGTCATTATCTCCCATAAACAGATATTTGTAATTATCTATGATCGTATATGGCGAATCAATGATTTTCTTAGAGTAAGATGCAGCATCTTCCCATCTTGGAGAACCTGTATAGATTTCAGCATTCAGAAGAAGTCTTGACATAAGAAGCCAGTTTGCTGCTTTATCAGCTCTTCCGTAAGGTCCCTGTTTTGCATCATACATATCATCTTCAATCTCTTTAAGCTCTGATTCTATATAAGCGAAAAGTTCTTTTCTTTCTATTCTTGAAGGAAGATTCGGACTTACTTTTTCAGTAAAAGGAACGTTTCCGTAGAAATCAAGAAGATAATAATAATTCAATGCTCTGATAAATCTTGCTTCAGCTCTCTGTTTTACAGTCTTTTCATCATGTATTCCTTCAACTTTTTCAAGGAAATGATTTGCAAGATTTATATCGAAATAAAGTCGGTAATACATACCTTTTATCTGATCATGAGATGATGACCATCTTCCGAAATTCAGTTCAGGAATACCAGGGTCACCCCATGCACAAAGAGCTTCATCAGTCGGAAGTTCATTCATATTCCAGATAAGACGGTAGAAACCGGATGTTCCTTCATCAATACCGGCTACGTCACCATTGCCGTCAGGTCCTTTCTGACCTGTTAATGCCATTGTTGCATATAACTTAGCGAATATTTCATCCTGTTTAAATTCAAGAGAAAGGTTCGGGTCAATCGGTGTTACATTAAGATCATCGACACATGAAGTCAAACCCAGTGAAAGAACAAGTCCCGCAACCGGAAATATTTTATATATATTTTTTAATTTCATAGATACTCAATTTTTAAAGTCTGTTTTTACAGTGTTATTGAAAGTCCTATAAGAGAAACCATCGGACGAGGATATAAATTATTGTCAATACCTCCGTTTACTTCAGGATCAAGACCTTTGTATTTTGTAAATACGAATGGATTTGATACAGAACCGTAGATACGTCCGTTGATGCCTTTCTTAAACAGATTGCTGAATGAATAACCAAGTGTGATATTATCGACACGTAGGAAAGATGCATCCTGAATATAGTAATCAGACATATAAGAATTTGTCGCGTCACCAAAGTTAGTTTCAAAAGCAGAAGCCGGTTTATTTGTAAAGAATCCGGATGAAGAATAAACACCGCTGGTGCTGACATTTGCTCTTCCTGCTGCTATGTCATTGTAAACATAGTTTCCAAGACTTGCTCTAAGTGAAATCCCCAAATCCCAGTTCTTATAGATTACTTTTGAATTAAGTCCCATCAGAACGTCTGCAGCCGGTTTCTTATAGAAATATCTGTCTTGCTCATTGATTACACCGTCACCGTTTCTGTCCGCGAAAAGACCGTCAATCGGATTTCCGTTATTATCATAAACCTGCTCATATACATAGAATGAACTTGCAGGAAGACCTACTGTATGAGCCTGGATTGTATTTCCTGTTCCTGAAGAGATACCACCTGTTGCAATGAAATAATCATCACTCGTTCCACCGACAAGGTCTGTAATCTTATTCTGGTTATAAGTAATGTTGTAACCGATATCCCATGTAAAGTTTCTTGTTACAATAGGTTTTGCATTGATTGCAAACTCAAGACCTTTATTTTCAAGAGATCCGACATTACTGATAAGTCTGTTTGTGAAGTTTGTCCCTGCAGCGATATCTACAACATTCAACAGGTCATCAGTTCTTCTGTAATAAGCATCAAACGAGCCGTTGATTCTGTTACCAAAGAATCCGAAATCAACACCGGCATTGTATGTTGTTGTTTCTTCCCATTTCAACCCAAGGTTATAAGCTTCAGGTCTGCTTGTTGGGAAGTAGATTCCGTCAAATGGATAATATGCACCGTCCTGAGAGTCAGAATAGATTGGAATATAAGGATAATCACCCTGACCAAGATTCTGCTGTCCTGTTATACCATAACCCAAACGAAGTTTAAGATCAGAAAGATTATGGAATTGCTGCATGAAGCTTTCTTCATTAATCTTCCATCCTAATGCTACCGAAGGGAACATACTCCATCTGTTATCTACAGGGAATCTTGAAGTTCCGTCACGTCTCATTGTAACAGTCAGAAGATATCTGTCAAGAAGGTTATAATTAACACGTCCGAAGAACGATACAAGATAACTTTCTGATTTATATTCACCTATTGAAGGAAGTCTTGTAGGATCGGTAATTCCGTAATATTCATAATTTCCTTTATTATAGAAATGCTGCCAAGCATATCCTAACATAACATCAACACCATGAACACCGAATTCCTTACCATACTGAAGATAGAAATCAAGTGATTTATTTGTCTTCATTTTATCTTCGTAACCTTCACGTCCGTAACCGTCACATTCTGCAGCTGCAGGATCTACATATAACGTCTGTTTACCTGTTGAATAATCCATCGCCATATTAAGATTAGCTCTTAATTCAGGCAGGAAATGGAATTTATAATCGAACTGTGCATTTCCTAAGAAACTCTTCGCGTTAGCACGTTCTTCTTTAAGATTCAGCATCCCTAACGGATTCTGCGGAGCGATATTATTATAGATACCTGTTCCTGTTAACCACTGGAAATATCCGCCGAAGTTGTTAAACTGATCTCTGCTGTCATAAACTGACTGAGTAGGATCAAAAGAGATAGCTGAACCGATAGCTCCTGTATTTGCAAATCTGTTGTTAGCAATCATCCCTTTTGCATTAATATTCACTCTAAGGTGATCATTAAAGAAAGAAGGACTTAAGTTCATCGAAGCCGTATATCTTTCAAACTCTGAAGTTTTTAGAATACCATCCTGATTTGTATAACCTACAGAAACACGATATGGCATATTTTTCAAACCTCCTGAAACAGTAAGATTATGATCTGTTCCGACAGCAGTCTGAAATATTTCATCCTGCCAGTTTGTATTTGCTTCACCTAATTTCTCAATAACCTCAGGACGATCTTTATAAAGTTCCTTCACGAATGATCTGAACTGATCTCCGTCAAGAACATCAACTTCTCCTTTTTTAGTGCTTATTGAAACATTTCCTGAGTAGGAAACTGTTGGTTTTGCTCCTTTAGCCCCTTTTTTTGTTGTAATGATGATTACACCATTTGATGCACGTGAACCGTAAATAGCAGTTGCTGATGCATCTTTAAGAACCGTAAAGCTTTCGATATCATTTGGATTAACCGTACTTAAAGGATTGGATACACCTTTAATACCGTCGTTATCCATTGGGAGTCCGTCGATAACGATTAACGGATCATTACTTGCCGAAAGAGAAGAACCTCCACGAATACGGATTGTTGCTCCACCTCCCGGAGTACCACCGTCGGAAATAACGCTTACACCGGCAATCTTACCTGCCATCATATCCTGTGCATTCGTTGTTAATCCGCGATTCATCTCATCGGGTTTAATTGCAACTACAGATCCTGTCGCATCTGATTTCTTTACTGAACCATAACCGATAACTACTGCCTCTTCAAGTGCTACTGTGCTTTCTTTTAAGGTAACGGTCAATGGTGCTTTTGTTGCTTTAACTTGTTGGTTGATATATCCGATATAAGATACTACAAGCGTAGCCGTATCAGATACTAAGAACTCAAAATTTCCGTCAATGTCTGTAATAACGCCATTGGTTGTACCTTGATGCACGATATTTGCGCCAATGATAGGAAATCCGGTCTGATCCTTCACATGTCCTTTTACGGAAATGTTTTCTGCCATGATCGCCACCGGCGATAATAAGCAAGCCAGAGCACAATAAATAGGTCTGGAGTTAGTTATTAGTCCACGTTTCATCAAAAAATAGTATGATTAATTAGTTCGCGTATGTATGCTATTAATAAATAAGGGAAGGGAATTTATAAGATTGTTTTTTATGGATAGATGTATTATTATGAATTTACATAACACATACTAATCTTATATATATCAGAATTTTATTCTTTAATTATTCACACACCTCTTATCTTTCTATCACAAATTTACAACAGAAAATAAGCAATTATATACAAAAACTTGTTATTAACCCGGGATTAACTACGCAAACGATTG
>CAMTON010000130.1 GCA_947074105.1 uncultured Bacteroidales bacterium | reverse complement strand
ATTATTCTATTTTTGCAAAAATAAACGAAAACAACAAGACTTATTGTTTATTTATTATAAAAGATTAATACAAACATTCTTCAAATCTGAAAAATTATTCATATTTATGGCCATTTTATAAAAATGCACAATAAATCGTCGTTTGACACATTAAAGATATTTCATTCCGGTTAATAAAACTAAACCTTTTCGCATACAAGTCTTATTTTAACCTTAACATTTCAATTTATAGTGCCTTAAACAAAATATTTCCCTCTTTTTAAAGGAAAAATGACTTTACCAAGGCAATCCAACGCGAAAAATGAATAATACAATCACTTATATTAATTTACAAAAAAATGGTAAATAAAATTCATCAAACACTTAAGGACTATGCATGGGCACGCTGGAGCGTTCTCGCCCTTGTAGCATTTACTATGTTATGCGGATATTTCATTTCCGATGTTATGGCTCCGCTTGACACCCTTTTAACAGAAATGGGCTGGACAAGTTCTGATTACGGTTGGTTTACAAGCGCTTACGGCTGGTTCAACGTTTTTGCATTCATGCTTATCATCGGCGGTATCATGCTGGATAAATTTGGTGTCCGCATTACCGGTATCATTTCTTGTCTTTTAATGGCAGCCGGCGCATATCTTAAATATTTCGCTGTTTCTCCCTCATTCTCAATGACAGGCGAAATTTTCGGTCACAACATTCAGGTTGCAGTCGCAGCCCTTGGTTTTGCTATCTTCGGTGTCGGTGTCGAGATTGCGGGAATTACTGTAACAAAGATAATAGCTAAATGGTTTAAGGGTTATGAAATCGCCCTTGCCATGGGTCTTCAGGTTGCTGTTGCCAGAATCGGTACGTCACTTGCCCTTGGTGCTTCTTTGCCGCTTGCCAGAGCCTATCATATTTCCACACCTATTCTTGTAGCTCTTACTCTTTTATGTGTCGGTACGATAGCATATATCGGATACTGCGCTATGGACAAAAGACTTGATAATGAAGAAGCTAAAATTGAAGAAGCTAAGAATCAGAAAAAAGCTGATCAGAAAGAAGACAACTTCTCAATTAAGGACCTTGGTAAGATCGTTACAAACAAAGGATTCTGGCTTATCGCTATTCTTTGCGTTCTTTTCTACTCTGCGGTTTTCCCGTTCCTGAAATATGCGACAGGTCTTATGATCAATAAATATGGTGTAGAACCTGAGCTTGCGGGGACAATCCCAAGCTTACTTCCTTTCGGAACTATATTCCTGACTCCATTCTTCGGAAATATTTACGACCGTAAAGGTAAAGGAGCCACAATCATGATGATCGGTTCTTTTATGCTTATCATCGTTCACCTTCTTTTCGCTCTTCCTATTCTTAATTACTGGTGGTTTGCCACTTTGGTTATGATCCTTCTTGGAGTGACATTCTCTCTTGTTCCTTCGGCGATGTGGCCTTCAGTACCGAAAATCATTCCTGAAAAACAGCTTGGTTCCGCTTATGCCCTTATTTTCTGGGTTCAGAACTGGGGATTGATGGGCGTTCCGTATGTGATCGGAAAAATCCTTGATTCTCCTCTTGCAAAAAAAGAAGGAAGCGATGTTGTGGATTATACAGTGCCTTTGCTTGTATTTGTCCTTTTCGGGGTTCTTGCTCTTGGCGTATCATACATCCTTAAAAAGGTTGACGCTAAAGAAGGTTACGGACTTGAAAAACCAAATATCACTACTGAAGAAATCAATATTCCTGACAGCGTAGCTGCGCAGGCTAACTGATAATAATATTTTCATATTTATAAGAAAGCGTTCCGGAAATTTCCGGAACGCTTTTTTTATTTATTACTCTGTTCAACCATAGACTGAAACTGGAATTGTTTAAGATTAAAATACGGCATCATTTTCATTAATCGTTCAAATATTCTTGACTGTTCGGCTTCATATGTAACCCAGTCGGTTGTATTAACAAAGAACATCATATTCAGAGGAAGCCCGCATCCAAGGCATGGATTATCCTCCACTATCTGAT
Source organism: uncultured Bacteroidales bacterium (assembly GCA_947074105.1). Lineage (GTDB taxonomy): Bacteria > Bacteroidota > Bacteroidia > Bacteroidales > JAUNSR01 > JAUNSR01. The sequence continues at coordinate 5,536 of CAMTON010000130.1, read as the reverse complement.
AAAAATTATTAGTAATGGCAGGATCTGCCTTAAACATCATTGCAATCCATATTCTGAATAATCCGAGATTAGTTGAAACAGCTTCCGAACCGTTGGTTATGAATTCAAGATATTGCTTATAATCATCATCAGAAATATATTTTTTCACATAATCGCATGCTTTTATCTTCTCAATAAGATCCGGAGTTGTTTCTGCTATAGTATTTATATCTATATAAATAGCTTTATCCATACGGCGTGCTCCTGACTGATACATACCTGCCCAGTTCTGGAATGAATTCTGAATAAGATTATACGCAGGAACAAAAACAAAGGTATTATCAAAATTCTGAATCTTTACGGTAAGAATTGTAATATCCACAATAGTCCCGCTTGCAGATGTTCCATCTACTGTTATCCAGTCGCCTATCTTTATCATCTGATTCTGTGCAAGCTGAATTCCTGCGACAAAGCCGAGTAATGTATCCTTAAACACAAGAACCAAAACAGCCGTAAAGGCACTTATATATGTTATGACATTAGTAACATGAATATTTACCAGAATACTTATACAGACCAGTATGGAAAGGCAGATTATCACAAGTTTACTCATTTCCACAACACCTTTATATGGACTTGTAAAGGTGTGATGTTTCATCAGATGATAGTTAAACAGCGAATGTATAAGACTTATTATTATATGAGCGAATATAATGACTATATATATGCTTATTACCTTATAAAACACACTCAGAAGAGTCTTATATTCCGGAGTAAATGCGATAGGAAGAAGTGCCTGTACAAGAAACGGAGGCAGAAGTTCAAATATATGATTAAGAAGTTTATGATCATAAAGATAGTTTTCCCATGGCAGTTTCAGGTTCTTAAGCATTACATGAATTACCTTTACCACAACCTTATCAAGGAAAATATGAAAAAGAAAAGCTACAATCAGGATTACTGCAAAGATTAGCAGCCTGTTCCATATATCAGCTCTTGAGGGAGAAAAACCAACATGATTAAGCACCGTTGTCGCTATATTGGCCGTCTTATCCGCAATTGTCTCTCTCTCTTTATCCAGATCATTCTCTACTACACTGATTAAATGCAGGTTTGTAGAAACCCAATAGAATTTATAAATTATATACAATAGAAATTTAATCATGATAATTTTCTTATCTATCTTCAAAGATTATAATAAATCAGCTATTGTTTTTGTTCCTTTTTTAAACTTGATTTGGGATTATTTATTTTGCTTTTCAAATTCCTGCATGTCACTTTTTATAATTGAAAAAGCGGTGATATGTCTTGCCTGACATATCACCGCTTTCATTCTTATGCATAAAAAGTTTCTATGATTAAGACACGGCCTTTTCCTGCATTTATTTTATATATTCCTTAAGAACTTCTTCAAGTTCAAGACCGCGAAGATCTTTCGCTATTATATTACCCTGTGGGTCGAAAAGTACCGTTGCCGGAATCGAACGCAGACCGTAGATTTCAGCACCTATGCTTTTCCATCCCTTAAGGTCAGACATCTGAGGCCATGTCATAGAAAGAGCATTAATGCCATTTTCCCATGCCTGTTTGTCTGAATCAAGAGATACTCCCACGATTTCAAAATTTTTCCCTGAGAATTTATCATAAGCGGCTTTTACCACAGGCATCTCTTTTCTGCATGGCCCGCACCATGATGCCCAGAAATCGACAAGTACATATTTACCGTTGCCGATATAATCCGAAAGAGAAACATTATCACCGTTAATACCCGGCATTGTCATATCCGTATATTTAGCACCGATGGCAGTTCTTTTTATAGTCTTATATTCTCTTATTATCTTTCTGTATGGCTGAGCTTTTGTAAAAGGCGCGCCGGTAGTGGCAAGAATTGTTTCAATCTCTTCCTGGTTGAAATCATAGATATAATCTGCCATTACTATAGCACCGGCTACTGAAAGATTATTATTGGCTACAAAGTTCTTTACCGCGTTAAGTCTTACCAGATCTATTGCGTCATATCTTTCATATAAAGCATTTTCAAGCTCCTGTGTCAGTTCGCGTTTTTGTTTCAGATCCCTGTATTCCCCTTCAATCTCTCTCAACTGAGTATCATAAGGTTTCAGCTCCATATCAAGAGTTGAAAGCAGTTTATTCTCTATCCCTCCCGATACCACTATATCATCTTCTGTAAGGCTGATGTTGATAACTCCCGGTTCAAGAATTACCGAAACAGGTCTCAGCATGTTGCTTTTCTCTTTTAATGAAATGCTCGCCAACTGAGGAACCGCGCAGGCCTCTCCCCTGAATGAATATTTTCCGTTTGAAACTTTGGCACTGTCAGCGATAGAATACGACAAGCTGTCGGCTATGTGAAGATATACCATTTCTCCGTTAAAATCATTACCTATATTTCCTTTGATATTGTAATCGTTACCATCTCCGCATGAAGCAAGAAGAAGGGTTAAAGCAGCTGGTATGATGAATCTTTTCATATATATTATTTAAATATTTGACGGCAAATTTATGCTTGAATATATAACGTAAGAAGTGACGGAATCTTATTCCGTCACTTCTTGTTTTTTTATTATCTTATCTCTATTTCCGCGGATCTGATCCAGTTAGCAGAGAATTTTATCTTAGCTCCCGGTTCGTTCACCTTAACATAAGTAAGAAGACGTCCCATATTGACACGCTCCTTATTATCTCTATGATTACCCATATCCGAAGGATCGGCATTATCCATTGCAAGAAGATGAGCACCATTTTCAATACGGCATCTGATTTCGTTATCCGCATTCATCACTCTGTTGCCGTCTTCATCCACCACCTCAATCATTACATGACATACCTGTCCTGCCTGAACAGGTTCGTTTTCAAGAAGAGTCGCTTTGATCGCATAAGGAGCTTTTGTTGTTTTTACAACATTGGATTCCACTTCTTTTCCGTCTTTATAAGCTATTACCTTAAAAGATCCCGGAGCATAAGCCACATCCCAACTTATTATCGCATGTTCATCATCATATTTCTTACGGTCGCCTACATTTATACCGTTTATTACAAGCTGAGCCTCATCGCAGTTTGTATAACAAACGATGCGAATATTATCGCCATATTCAAAATTCCATAAAGGAAGAGCATCCATAGAAAGGTAGTTCTGTCCCGGCCATAGTTTATAAGCTCCAACATAAGCCATCGGAGTTTCGCTCCATAATGCCTGACGGAAATACCCTCTAGGCTTGATAAAGCCTGCTATATCTACCATTCCTGTCGTAAATCCTCTTGACGGCCATGTGCCCGATTCTCCCAGGTAGTCCATTCCTGTCCAGATAAACTGTCCCATGATGAATTCGTTATCTCTTGCCGCTTTCCAGGCAGGAAGATCATGACGGTTTTCACTTCCGTAAAGCACTCTGTCCGGATATTTCTGATGATCCTGATGATAACGGTCTTCAGTATAGTTATAACCTACCACATCAAGTGCACCCGGATATTCCGTCTCATTCGACATAACCGGACCTGCAAGAGCTCCTGTTACGGGACGGTTAGTATCATAAGTCTTAACGGCATCGATAAGACATTTAGCGATGTCTCCCATACGGCTGGCATGAGGACGCGAAGTCTGAAAACCTGCTTCATGGTGCTGACCGATTCCGTTGTCGCTTAATATTTCGTGAGAATAAGGGTCATTAGGATAGTCCACCTCATTACCGATACTCCAAAGTACGATAGATGAGTGATTGCGGTCACGTTTAACCATATCTTCTACATCTCTCGTGCTCCATTCCTGGAAATACTCTGCAGAACCCTGAAGTCCCGGAACGCCTTTATTCCATCCCTCTATCCATTTCTTTTTCGGGAACTCCCATTCGTCGAAAGCCTCATCTTTTACCATAAGACCCATCTCGTCACAAAGATCGTAAAGAGCTGAAGCCTGTGGATTATGACTAAGACGTATCGCGTTCACACCGATCTCCTTAAGAGCTTCAAGTCTGCGGCGCCATACCTCGACAGGAACAGCAGCACCCAGTGCACCTGCATCATGATGGATACATACGCCTTTGAATTTCATTCTTTTTCCGTTAAGGGCAAATCCTTTTTTGGCATCGAAAGAAAGTTCTCTCAGACCTATGCGATGTCTGTCTTTATCAAGGACTGTGTTACGCTGTCTTACATTAGTATCTACAAAATACAGATAAGGATCGTCCAGATTCCATCTGTGAGGATTCTTTATGGTAAGTTTTTGTGTAAGAGTAATTTCAGAAGCCGGTTCGATAGAAACCACTTTTGAGACAACTGCAATTTTAGAGCGGGTTTTCGGATCCGTAATGCTGTGTTCAACAATAATCTTTCTTTTCGAAAACCCTGTATTCTTAACTGTTGCCTTTACCTCAACAACGGCATTCATGTTATCAATGCTTTTAAGATAAGAATGAACTCCCCACTGCTCAAGGTGCACCTCTTCAGCATTTACAAGATATACGTCTCTGTATATTCCTGATCCTGTGTACCAGCGTGAATCAGCATATTTAGAATGATCCACACGAACAGAAATAACATTGTTTCCGCCGTAATTAAGATACGGCGTCAGATCGTACATAAACGAGATATATCCGTTTGGTCGTTTTCCAAGATATTTTCCGTTAATCCATACTTCACTGTTATTATAAACACCTTCGAAATAAATATATGTAGGTTTCCCTTTTCTGGATGCCTCAACCGTAAAATCTTTTCGGTACCATCCTATTCCCCCCGGAAGGAATCCTGTACAGCTCGCAAGATACGGACTTGCCGGCATCTCGACGCTCCAGTCATGCGGAAGATCAAGTTTTCTCCATCCGGAATCATTGAAATCGACTTTCTTAGCCGACACATCATCACCATAATGAAATTTCCATGAATCATTAAAAAGTTTACACTGTCCGAAACCGGGACCTTTCTGCCATCCTTCCTGCTGTGGCAAAGCTGCCTGAGGTTTGGCGACAACAAGGTTTTTAAGGTTAACCGCGGCAAAAGTATAACCTGAAAAAATCAACATTAATATTAAAAGTAATCTTCTGTTCATTTTTAGTTTATTATTAATTAAGGAATTTATTTTATGGTATTTGTCGGTTAAGTAAAAAAAGACTCAAAGCCATCTGTAAAATTACAAATGGCCCCGAATCAGTATTGAATATTAATTATTCAGTGTTGTTACAAGATTATTAAAGAATGATTCTGTTACTGTGAATGCCGTTCCGTGACGTACTCCCTTAGGAAAGCTAACCATATCTGATACATCTTCCCAGTTTACACCATCTGCACTTCTGATAGCTCCGTATTTACGTTCCGTATATTTGTCAAAATAAACATAAACAGAATCCCCTACTAAAAGAGGTGATGGACCTTCTACCCATGATTTACCTGATATATTTTCAGAAACTTCTGTCGGAAATCCTTTTGACATACAGTCTGTAAAGCATATTCTAAGATTTTTTTCTGCAGGTTTTGAATTTTCATTTTTTGTAATGAACCAGTATTTGCTGTCTTTCTTAATGATTGCTCCGTCGATAACGCTGAA
>CAMTON010000129.1 GCA_947074105.1 uncultured Bacteroidales bacterium | reverse complement strand
TTTACAAGACAGATGGGTGGCCCTATGGATTATACTCCTGGTATCTTCGAAATGGATCTTTCTAAACTTAATCCGGACAATGATTCTAAAGTAAATACAACTCTTGCACGTCAGCTTGGACTATATGTTACTATGTATTCTCCTCTTCAGATGGCAGCGGATATTATTGAGAATTATAAAAGATTCCCAGAACCATTCCAGTTCATCAAAGATGTAGCTGTTGATTGGGACGATACTAAGATTCTTGAAGCTGAACCTGGTGACTATGTAGTTATTGCAAGAAAAGCAAAAGGAACAAACGACTGGTTTGTTGGTGCTACAGTAGACGAAAACGGATATACATCAAAGATTTCATTCGATTTCCTTGATCCGGGTAAAAAATATGAGGCAATTGTTTACAGCGATGCTCCAAACGCTCACTATCAGACAAATCCTCAGGCTTACAAAATCCGTAAGATGACTGTAACTAACAAGTCTAAACTTACACAGAAATGTGCTCCTGGTGGAGGTTACGCAGTTTCTATCAAAGAAATAAAATAAGCCAAGCCATAATAATTAAAATTTGAAAAGTAATAGTTGCCGGGATTCGTTAACCCGAATCCCGACAATTTTACTTTAATATTAATATTCAGAAACATAATATAATATAGAAAACAGATTTACTTTTTAAAATAATATTTACATTTCAATATATTGAATTTATAAACATTATTTACAATGAATCACCATCCAAACAACGATATAGATATGAGAAAATTACTTCTTAATGCCGGAAGCGCGGCAATGATTGCTTTTTCTTTGGTTTCTGTGGTCCCACAGACCAATGCACAGGAAGTTTACAGAACATGCGTGAACTATAACCTGCTTCCAGCATATAACGGAGAAGATCTTGAATTGTCACAGACATCAGAAGGTTTTAATTTCAAATTATGGTCACCTTTCGCTCAGGAAGTGAAAGTGAAGATTTATAAAAACGGTGTTGGTGGTGAGGCAGAAAAGACATTCAACCTTACACCGGATAAGACTACAGGAGTTTGGAGTTATACTTCAAATGAAGATCTTATGAATAAGTTCTATACTTTCCAGGTTAAAGTCAACGATCAGTGGCTTGACGAAACTCCGGGTGTATGGGCTAAGGCTGTCGGTGTAAACGGTTATCGTGCAGCTATTATCGATTTCAGCAAAACAAATCCTGAGGGTTGGGAAAATGACAGAGGTCCTAAGGTTGACAATATCACGGATGTAATCATTTATGAAATGCATCACCGCGATTTTTCTGTTCATAAAAACTCAGGTATTACAAATAAAGGAAAATTCGTCGCTCTTCTTGAGGACGGAACTCTTTCTATGAATGGAGAGAAGACAGGTATCGATCATCTTAAAGAATTAGGTATCACTCACGTTCATATTCTTCCTTCATATGACTACAACAGTATTGACGAATCACAGCTTCCGTCAAATCAATATAACTGGGGCTATGATCCGATCAATTATAATGTGCCTGAAGGTTCATATGCTACAAATCCTGTAGATCCTTATTCAAGAATAAGAGAGATGAAACAGATGATCAAAGCTCTTCATGATGCCGGAATCGGTGTTATCATGGACGTAGTTTATAATCATACAGGTATCACGGAAGGTTCTAATTTCGAACTTACTGCTCCGGGATATTATTACCGTAAACGTGAAGACGGAACTTTCTCTGATGCTTCAGGCTGCGGAAATGAGACAGCTTCTGATCGTCAGCAGATGAGAAACTTCATTGTTAATTCAATCAAATACTGGACAGAAGAGTTCCATATCGATGGCTTCCGTTTCGACCTTATGGCTATTCATGATGTTGAAACTATGAATGAAGTCGCACGCATCGCTAAAACGGTAAATCCTTCCGCATTTGTATATGGCGAAGGTTGGACTGCGGGAGATTCACCTCTTCCTGTTGATCAGCGTGCTCTTAAAGAAAATGTAGATAAAATGTCAGATATCGCAGTATTTAGCGATGATATTCGTGATGCTGTAAAAGGACATTATACTGACGAAACAGATAAGGGATTTGCTACAGGGAAACCGGGTAACGAAGAAACAGTGAAAATCGGTATTGTTGCTGCAACGGCTCATCCTCAGATCAATTATAAAAAAGGAAATAACTCTAAGTTTGCCTACGCCTCCTCTCCTACTCAGATTATCAATTATGTATCATGTCATGATGATTTGACACTTACTGATAAACTTATCAAGTCAATGCCAAACGCATCGACGGAAGATAGAATTTCGGCGGCAAAACTTGCACAGACTATAGTATTCACTTCTCAGGGAACTCCTTTCATGTTTGCCGGAGAAGAGGTATTCAGAGATAAACAGGGAGTTCATAATTCATATAAATCTCCTGATTCAATCAATGCTATCGATTGGAATCAGAAAAAAGAATACAGAGAACTTTTTGATTATTACCGCAATCTTATCGCTCTAAGAAAAGCTCATCCTGCTTTCAGAATGACAACAGCGAAAGAAGTCGCTAAGAATATAGTATTCGACAATGTGAAAGAATCAAATCTTATCTCTTATTCTATCAAGAATAATGCTAACGGAGATGAGTGGAAAGAAATCAAACTTGTTTTCAATGGTTCAGATAAAGCACAGGATGTCAGAATAGTGAAAGCTGACTGGACAGTAATTGCTCAGGACGGTAAACTTGATAAAGACGGCCTTGGTAATACTACTGGTGGTGTCATCAAAGTTGCTCCTCATTCAGCATTAATACTTGCAAGAACAAAATAAAAATGTAAAATATACTCAGTTGTTAATAAAAACGGAAAAACATATCATATTCCGAAAAATATCTTTCATACACCTTAACCCAAACCTTAAACTATTATTCAAAATAAAAGTTTTTATTAATTAATTGCATTAAAGGCTGTTGCGATGGTAATCGCGGCAGCCTTGTTTTTTATACTGATCTTTAATTAAGAGTAATATCATTATATGATTATCCCCACAATAGGCTTTACTTGATTTATACGCCTTTTATGCAGCGAATAATACTTTTATTAATTCTAAGCTTATATGTAAAATTTATCCTTCTGTGAGCCTTATAAAGCATATTCATTTCAGATCTTTATCCTGACAGAATTATAATCGGCTAAATTCATAATATAAAGTCTTTCCGATAATACCGGAACTGATATTCAAAGATTCAGAAGGTATAATAATATTATAAAGAGATAACCAACCCACATTTTTCATTTATCATATACCGGTTATTTTCATAATCTTCACACAAATAGTGCCGGTTCAATTGTCGTTTATAATTTCTTGAAATAGATTAAGGATAAAATAAACTCTATTTATATCTACTTCTTAATGCATATAAATAAAAAAGCAGAGCATTCCAAATTAATGAAATGCTCTGCTTTATAATATTTTGTCTATTAAATGATTAATAGAAGTTTACTCTGTTATCTTCAATTTTAGCTCTGTTTTTAAGAACTTCCATTGCCTGATACTGCATTCTGTAAGTCATTGTATTTTCAAGAGTTCTCTTTTCTTCTTCAGCATTGAAAGGAGCTTCAGAAGTATTCTTGTTATATACATTGAATACATAAACTGCATTTTTTCCTGCTACAGGACCCTGTAAAGAATTTTCTTTTACGTAAGGAGCAAGACCGGAAAGAACTGCTTCTGTTCCTAGGCCTGCGATACGAGATGTATTGAAGTTTACAAATTTAGCTGTATCTACAGAAGAAGCCATTTCTTTAGCATAACCGTCAATAGATGTTATCCCTTTAGCTTTAAGATCATCAACGATTTTAGCTCCTTTTTTCTCATTTGCAATTTCATTGCGAAGGAAAGGTTCTACCTGCGCAAGAGGAGTATAACCTGCTGGTGTTTCTCCGGCTAATGCTACTACAAGGAATTTATTATCGATTTCAAAGATTTCAGATACACTTCCTATTTTAGCATGGAAAGCCCAACGAACTGCCTGACGTGCATTCTGGATATTTCCAAGTGTAGCATCGCTTGTTGCAAGTCTTGTAGCTGACTGTAGGTTAAATCCGTTTTCTGAAGCATTTTTCTCAAGAAGATCAAGTTTGTTATTGTTTGCTACAAACTGATTAACTCTGCTGTAAGTAGACTGAATTGTACGGCTTGAAGGAGTAACACTGATTGAATATTCAGCGATATTAGCTTTCAATACATCTTTAGATTTATCAGTTACTTCTACTACATGGATACCGTAATCTGTACGAACAGTGAAATATGTTTTAAGTTTAGCTTCGAAACAAGCATTTTTGAATACCTGTCCTACATTTCTCAAAGCAGTAATTTCTGTAAACCATCCAAGGTTACCTCCGTTAGCTGCAGAGTTTCTGTCAATTGAGAACTGTTCTGCCAGTTCTGCGAAGTTTCCTTTTTTATTCTTAAGCACATTTACAAGGCTGTCTGCAAGAGTAAGCGCCTGAGCTTCATTCTGAATAGAAATCATGATATGTCTTGCCTGAATTGAATCCGGACCGTTCATTCTGCCCATCAGACGGAACATTTTATATTCGTCGTTTTCAAGATAAGGACCGTAAACATCATTTACTGTTCCTGATTCTGCAAACTGTCTTTCGTCAGCTCCAAGATTAGAAACCGCAACATAAGCATCGATGTAAGGAGTTTCAGAACCAAGGTTAACGAAATCACCAATTTCTGTTGTTGTAGCAAATTCTTCTCTCATGCTGTTCATTTCTTTTTCAGCATCCTGATAATCTGCTTCACTTGGAAGGATATCAACGTAGAAATATTTTACAGAACGTGTTTCGCCCTGTTTGTAGCGAGTGTCTTTAATTTTATTGTAAAGAGCAGAAACTTCTGCGCTTGAAACGTTTACTATTGAATCAGGCACTGTTCTAAGGCTCTGACGTACATAAGCGAAGTCTGTATTTACTTTTCCACCTTCATAGTTATCATTGATATCAAGCTTGTTCGGCATGATAGCTCTTGAAAGAAGTGTAGTATATTTATCTTCAAGTCTCTGTTTTTTAATTGTTTTTTCCCAGAACATCCAGAACTGTCTTGCCTGAAGAAGATCCTGACTCATCATCTGTCCCTGAGCTCCGTCTTCAATGCTTGCAACAGTATTAACAAAATTGATTAACATATTTTTGTCAAATTCTCCTGTCTGCTGATTTCTGAAGAAAGGCATCTGCTGAAGGATAGGAGAAATATTATCACCGCTAACCATATCTGTCAATTCTTCTACCGATACTGTCATTCCCAGTTTGTCAGCTTCTTCAGTCACTAATGTTTCGCGAACAAGATTATCATAAACCTGAGTATTGATTTGCTGATAATATTCAGAAGGAAGGCTTCCCTGACCTGTCTGAAGCTTATAAATCTCAGTCAGATCATTTACATTCTTCTGAAATGTTTCGTAAGAAATTCTTTCGCCGTTAATAACGACAACTTTATTCTGTGACTGTTGCCACCAAGCCTGACCTCCCGTAAAAAGGTCTCCGACGATAAAAGCAACTAAGGCGATACCTATAGCCGTGACTAAAAGGGCTGCTTTGTTTCTGATTTTTTCAAGTGTAGCCATTGTATTATTGTTAATTATTATTCATTTTTTTTATAAAGCGTACGAAGATACAAAAATAGACAATAAAATCTGTATATAAATATAAAAAATTAGACGCTCAATGTATTTGAAGGCACATTTATGCAATTTTGAGTCTTACCAAATCTATTCTTGCCGTTGCGATTTTCATTATTTTTATTTTGAAATTTCCTATTTCTATTTCGTCATGAAGTTTCGGAATTGTCTGATAATAATGCAGTATAAAACCTGCAAGCGTAGAATATTCATCCGATTCAGGGATTTCAAGATCAAAAAGCTCATTGATTTTTTCTATTTCCAGTCGTCCCGACAATTCATATTCTCCCTCTCCTAACTGTTTTGCAACATAGAACTTATTGTCATGTTCATCTTCAAAATCTCCGAAAATCTCCTCAAAGAGATCCTCCATTGTTATCACACCGGCTGTTCCTCCGAATTCGTCGACAACAGCAGCGATACTTTTCTTTTTTTCCAGTAGCTGCTTCATAAGTTTATCCGCCGACATTGTTTCCGGAACGATAGGAATTGTAATTATTTTCATCGTCCAGTCTTTTGGACGTTTAAACATTTCAGAAGAATGGATGTAACCTATTATATTATCAATATTGCCTTTATATACCGGAATTTTAGAATAACCCGTTTCAATAAAGATATTACTCAATACCGACAGCGATGTATCTATACTGACAGCTGTAAGTTCAGTTCTAGGAATCATACAATCTCGCACTTTTAGTGATGAAAAATCCAGGGCATTCTGAAAAAGCTTTACTTCATGGTCATTGGGAGCTTCCGTTGTTGAATCATCAATACTTTTCTGAATAAAGAAATCCAGATCTACTCTTGTAATCAGCCTGTGATCCTTATCCTTAAGCATTTTCACACCAAGGAGCTTTAATATTTTCTTTGCTAAAAAAGTCGTAAAGATAGCTACCGGCCACAGAAGTATATAGATTACAAACAGAGGCACGGCGAAAAAGTTAAGCGAAAAATTAGGATTGATCTTAAACAGTGTTTTTGGTAGAAATTCAGCAGTAACAAGTATTATGAGAGTTGAAATCACCGTCTGTGTAAATACTATTATAGCATCATTATTTATTATTTTGCCAATCAGCGGTTCAAGCATCATCGACATAAGAATACCGTAAATGACAAGAGCGATATTATTGCCCACAAGCATTGTTGAGATAAACACCTCACTGTTTTTATAAAACACCTCGAGAATAGAAGATGTAAACCCTTTCTTTTTCTTGTCGAGTTCATATCTTACTTTATTCGATGAAACAAACGCTATTTCAATGCCGGAAAAAAATCCAGAAAAGACAAGCGCTATTATTATATATATTATATATCCGGTATCCATTCAGCTATAATAAAAATAATTTAAGAAATAACATCTATTAAGTGTGTTAAAATTATTATTCTACAATTTCCTCTTCTATTATTTCATCTTCTTCTTTGCGATAAGGATTATTCTGATTCTGGTCATCTTCCACATCAAAAATACCGCTCACATTAATTATCTGATAGTCATTCATCGCTTCATCAGATATAAAGCCATAACCTTCAATTATTCTTTCAGGTCTCTCTATATGAATAAACTTATCGGAATAAATCTTTTGTTTTTTCTGATCCCAGAATAATTCCTCCGTGAAAAACTTTTCATCCTTCTGGTTATGCACCTCCACATTGCCCACCAGACGCCACAATTTCTCATTTGAAAAGAAATACGCGGTATCACTCTCAATACTTGCTTCCGTATTATATAAAGAATCAAATTTTTCCACGAAAATCTTCTCCGGGAAATACCAGTATGGGGAAACAGTCTTATCATACACTTCCCATACTTTAGCTGTTATCCTGTATTTGGTTACACCGGAGTCAGAAATCAGAGTCTTTACGTCTTCACTGTGAAGAGTAGGTTTCAGTTCTTTCTCAACAGTTTCTTCCGGCTGTTCCGCAGCAGGACTCTTACAACAATATAAATAAGGGACGAAAAGTAATATCATCCCGTAGGCAAAATATCTGGTAAACATTAAATAATAACAAATGAATTATCCT
>CAMTON010000128.1 GCA_947074105.1 uncultured Bacteroidales bacterium | reverse complement strand
CCAACGACCCCGAGATTACAAATCACGTGCTCTGGCCAACTGAGCTAAAGAGGCAGGTGGGTAAGCTGACCACATCGCGCCGCTACAACTTTCTACCCTTGCTGCGGTCAGGCCCTGGGGGGTTCGAAAGGAGCATGCCGTGTAGCACTTACCCGGTGCAAAAGTAGATATATTTTGCAAACTACCAAATACCGGAAAGGATATTTATAAGGAATGAAAATAAATAGTGTTGATATATAGGAGTTTAGCGGAGAATAAAAATGCGTATTTAACATTAATTAGGTTATTTGCGTGCTTTTCAATGTGCCTCAGAACACGTTCAGACGTTGAATTTCATTGGAAACGAGGTAAAATAGAGATGTAAAATGCATATAAAGAGGTAAATTAATGTTCGTAACAATATCCTGTATCTGAATTTATATAATGTTAATAATATAGACGGATAAAAAATTCTAACTTTGCTTTTTAATAAGAAAGTCTGTATAAAGACTTTAGAGGTGTGATCATAAAAAATAATAATCAAACAAATAACAGTAATAGGTATGTGGGAAGCAAAAAATAATGTGACACAGTATGCCATGAAATACGGTCTTGTGCTTAGTGTTTATTTCATAGCTAAGTTTTTCATCAATACACAGTCGCTGACATCGCCGACAGCGGCACTGATATCGATAATATTCATTGTCGGACTGCCGTTCTTTATCTATTTTATGACGAAGAAGTTTAAAGACAATCTTGAGGAATATCCTCTTTCATTTACAATAGGATGGATGTTTATTTTTCTGACTTTCTTCTATGCGTCGCTGCCGGAAGCTCTTTTCAGTTATGTCTACCTTCAGTATATAAATCCGGGATATCTGTTTGATCAGGTAGAAACGGCAATGAATATAATGACAGATGTGCCGATGCTAAGCGAGAATGGTTTTCTTAGTCAGGTTATGAATAATCTTGAGACAGCACCTTCGCCAACACCGATACAGTATTCGCTTCAGCTGATATTTAACAATATGTTTTACGGTTCGATAATCGCAATTATTGTCGCGGCACTATTGCGGGTAAAAAAACCTTATTAAATTTGTAATAAAGAGAAAATTTAAATCTATACTTATGGATATATCTGTAGTAGTCCCTTTATATAATGAAGAAGAATCGCTTGGAGAACTTATCGAATGGATCGACAAGGTGATGCAGGCTAATAATTTCGATTACGAAACTATATTTATTGATGATGGGAGCACCGACAGATCGTGGCAGATAATAGAAGATCTCAAACAGAAATATAAAAGCGTCAGAGGTATCAAGTTCAGACGTAATTACGGAAAGTCGCCCGCGCTGCATGTCGGTTTCGAAGCGGCGAAAGGTGATGTAGTGATAACAATGGATGCCGATCTTCAGGATTCACCTGATGAGATACCTGAACTTTACAGAATGATAAAGGATGACGGTTATGATCTTGTGTCAGGATGGAAGAAGAAAAGATATGATCCGATTACAAAGACTTTGCCGACAAAGCTTTTTAATGCTACTGCGAGAAAAGTGTCGGGAATAAAGCTTAATGATTTCAATTGTGGTCTTAAGGCATACAAGCTGGACGTAGTGAAAAATATAGAGATCTACGGAGATATGCACCGCTATATACCTTATCTTGCCAAAAACAAAGGTTTTAAAAAGATAGGAGAAAAGGTGGTACAGCATCAGGCAAGAAAGTATGGCGTGACGAAATTCGGTCTTGACCGCTTTGTAAACGGTTATCTTGATCTTATGACTCTGTGGTTTCTTTCGAGATTCGGAGTGAAGCCGATGCATTTCTTCGGTTTGCTGGGTTCGCTGATGTTTATCCTGGGATTTATCTCTGTGATAGTGGTGGGTAGCTATAAGCTTTATTCTATGTGGAACGGTATGCCCTACAGACTGGTGACCGATATGCCGTATTTCTATCTTTCGCTTACTGCGATGATAATAGGCACTCAGCTTTTTCTTGCAGGTTTCATAGGTGAGCTTATCACACGTAATTCAAGTGAGAGAAATCATTATCAGATTGAGAAAAACATTTAAACGTAACATCTTTATGAAATTTATAGATATTTGCAACGCGAGGTTTTCAGTGAGAGATTATCAGAATAAACCGGTAGAGCGTGAAAAGATAAAGACTCTGCTTGAGGCGGCACGTGTCGCTCCTTCAGCGGTAAATTATCAGCCATGGATATTCCTTGTGGTTGAGAAAGAAGAAAACAGAGTGAAAGTTATCGAGTCATATAAGAGAGACTGGATAAATTCGGCTCCGTGTTTTATCATAGCTCTTGAAAATAAGAAAGAGTCATGGAAAAGAAAGTCAGATATGAAGGATTTCGGAGAAGTGGATCTTTCAATCGCAATAGAGCATATCTGCCTGCAGGCGGTGGAACTCGGACTTGGTACATGCTGGGTATGTAATTTCGTTCCTTCAGTATTGATTGACAATTTTTCCATTCCGGAACATCTTGTACCGGTAGCAATTCTGCCTGTGGGTTATCCGACAGAGCCGGATCAGATGTCAAAGACTCCGAAAAACAGAAAAGAATTATCAGAAATTGTAAGATGGGAAAATTTATAAGAAACATATTAACCGGATTTTCGGTTGTAGTTATATCTTTATTAATGGTATCGTGTGATGATGAGGGATGTATAGAATCTGTTGTATCATATGCGGCCGGCTCGATAGATAATTCTGATGCTGAATCTGCTTCAGTAAACAGCTTTTCGGTATGGGGAATCGGACAGGAAAAAGATTCTGCTATGCTGACGAATTCGACAAGTCTCAGTGGCATAGAGATTCTTCTGAATCCTAATGACGATTATACCGCTCTGAAGTTTAACTTTAATATGGCAAGAGATACAATTTCAGATACTGTCACTTTTTATTATAAAACCAGAGATTATTTTCTGAATATAGATTGCGGAAGTACAACGTTTTTTGATATTGAGACAATATTGCATACGGGGCATTTTATAACAGATACAGAAATAATCAATCCGGAAGTAACCAATGAGAAGAAAATTAATTTCAAATTATATTATTAGCATACTGCTTTTATTATTTGCTTTCAGCAGTGTCTCGGCACAGCAGCAGGAACAGGAGGCAAAATTTGTAGAAGTGGTGAATGAGGAAAAAGTAGATTCGATACATCATTCTTTTTTCAAGAGCTTTGCTATAGGTACGAATCTCGCATCACCCGTAATGAAAGCGCTGGGACAGGATCACGGAGATTTTGAGATTCTGGCAGAACTGAATCTGATGAACAGATTCTTTCCGGAACTATCATTCGGAGCAGGCGACGGTCATGTCTTTGCAGATAACGGAATACGTATAGATGTGCCTTATGCATTCTTTTACAGAGGTGGTCTTCATTACAATTTTCTTCATAAGAAAGATACTCCTGGATGGGTAATGGGTGGTATACGTTACGGATTTTCATCATATAAAAGTACTTTTCAGAATCTTGTTTCCACAGATGATTACTGGCCTTCGACTTCTCCGACGGATCTTCCGGAGCAGAAGTTTAATTCTCACTGGCTTGAAGTTGGTGGCGGGATAAGAGTGAAATGTTATAAAGGTCTTTTCCTGGGATGGATGGTATATTATAAATGGCTTGTTAAGCAGGGTGCCACACAGAATGCCAATCCATGGTATATACCAGGTTACGGAGTCAACGGAAATAATTTCAATATCACATTCAATGTGCTTTATAATATAGAATTCAAAAAAGCTAAAGAGGATAATAAGAATATTCAGCTTAGATATTAAGAAAAAGCTTTTGTCCGTTTAATCAGGTATGAAAGAAGGACTTTTGTCTTAAAGAAAGCAGTTTGCCTTCTGTAATGCGGATATTGAATTCTGTCACTTATGTTTTATTAATTTTCAGAGTGTATGAAAAAAAGAGTTTTTACGGCACTGATTGTCTTTGTCGTAATGTTTATAGTCTTTTCGATAAGAAAAAGACCTGATAATGTTTTCGACAGTTATCAGTATAATGAAGGTACGATATTCGGAACATTCTATCATATAACATATGAGTCGGGAAGTGATTATCATCATGAGATAAAAGATCTTTTGAAGAAGTTTGATAATTCTCTTTCTCCTTTCAATAAGAGTTCAGTCATTACGAAAGTCAATCAGAATGACAGTAGTGTGGTTCTTGATCAATGGTTTGAAACAGTTTTCGATCTTTCAAAGCAGATAAATCAGCGTACCGACGGTGCTTTTGATATAACAGTGGCTCCTCTTGTGAATCTATGGGGATTCGGATTTGAGAAACAGCAGAACATTTCGGAAAATACAATAGATTCAATTAAGGATTTTGTCGGTGATGATAAGGTGTGGATGGAAGATGGAAAAGTCGTAAAAGCAGATTACAGAGTGAAACTTGATGCCTCGGCTATTGCTAAAGGATATGCCTGCGATGTTGTGGCTTCTTTCCTTAAAGAACACCAGATTGAAAACTATATGGTGGAGATCGGCGGAGAAGTAGCCCTTAACGGTAAAAACAAAAAAGGCAACTGCTGGCAGATAGGGATTAATAAGCCTATAGAAGACAACAGTGCTGCTCAGGGAGAGATTCAGCAGATACTTTCGATGTGTGAAGGAGCTCTCGCGACTTCAGGAAATTACAGGAATTTTTATTATAAAGACGGTAAGCGTTTTGCCCATACTATCGATCCGAGAAGCGGATATCCGGTGGAACATTCTTTGTTGAGCGCTTCTGTCATTGCTCCCGATTGTGTAGTGGCTGATGCTTACGCAACGGCATTCATGGTATTGGGGCTTGAAAGAAGTCTTGAAATAACAGAGATCACACCTGAAATTGAAGCTTATTTTATCAGTGCCGGAGAAGATGGTAATTATGTAGTCACTACAAGCAGTGGCTTTGAAAGATATTTAAAAAAATAAAAGTAACGGAATTATAATCATCCCCTATTACAGAACAGGGTTTCGTAATGTGATGTTTATTCTTATATGAGTGCTAAAAGGAGTTTTAAGAAATATATGACAAAAGGCTATCGCCGTGTCAGATATAAAAAAGGTTTTGGAGTGCATTCTCCATATGCATTCTCTCTTATAACACAGGTTATAAACGAGAACATGCATTTTTATGCATACGATGAAATACGGCGCCTGCGAAAGTTGAGTGCGGAAAAAAGATTTTCAGTAAGAGGATTTACAATAAAAAAGAAAATATCGTCTAAAAGATTATTCCTTATTTACAGACTTGTGAATAATTATAATCCTGAATATATCCTTCAACTTGGTGCAGAAGGCATCATATCTTATGTTCTGGGACTTGCTAAGACGGAATCGGTAGTCTATTCTCTTTGTGATGACAAAGTAAAGGTTGATAAGACAAAAGACTTTTTTGAAGATTATCTTGAGGGAAATGATAGAAAATATCATCTGATTTACGGTAAAACGGAAGAGGGCCTGTCGGATATACCTGGTAATATCGGATTTGATTTTGTTTATATAGGAAAGGATAACGATATAAACTGCAATGAAGATATAAACCGGGTTGTTGAAAGAGTGCATAATCATTCAGTTATAATGATCGAAGGAATTAAAAAAGAGGCTAAAATGAAAATGATATGGGATTATCTGAGATCGCAGCATTCCGTAAAGATTTCAATGGATCTTTATGATTACGGACTTATCATATTTCATGAAAAACTTTATAAGAAACATTATATCGTTTCATATTGAAAAGAGGAAAATAATAGTTAAACCGAACATATTTCACTTCCGGTTATTAATAATATAACGTGAGTCATTTATAATTTCATTTGTATGGAATTACTGTGAAGTATAAATCCGGAAGGTCCTGATTCGCGTAATATGAACTCTAAAAAACAATACTATGGCATCAAAGATTTATACCAAGACCGGAGATTCAGGAGAAACTTCGCTTGTGGGCGGAAAAAGGATTTCAAAAGCTGACGACAGACTCGAGGCTTATGGTACTATTGATGAGCTTAACAGTTTTCTGGGGGCACTGTATTATATGATTAATGATGATATTGAGGATTCTCAGGAACTTACCAATGATCAGCGACTGATTATATATATTCAGAATCAGCTGTTTGTCGTAGGTGCGAATCTTGCCACTGATCCCGAAGCAACAGAATATAAGGATGCTTCTATACTTAAACCGGAGGCTGTAACCGTTCTTGAACAGCGAATCGACAAGTTATCGGATATTCTTCCTCCTTTGAAGCAGTTTGTTCTGCCTTCAGGTGCCATTGCAGCATGCCAGGCAAATATATGTCGCGCTGTATGCCGCCGTGCAGAAAGAGCAATTCATGTAGTGGCTCAGGAATCGCAGGTTGACGATACTATATTTCAGTTTGTGAACCGTCTGTCCGATTATCTGTTTTTACTTTCCCGTCTTATTAATATTGAAACAGGTTATGAAGAACGTGTATGGGATCAGCAGATTACTGTGACATTTAAGGATCTTGCCTGATAAGATTAGAATAAATACGGAAATAAGAATAAAAGACAGTAAAAAATAATTTTATCCGGAATACGTTTCAAAATACAACTTATTAATCTGAACAGAGAAATAACTTTGTCTATAACCAAAAGTTATAGCAATAACAGCCTCTTTAATTGGGTTTAAAACTTACTTATAACATATTGTTATAGGGCAATTATGCAAAAGTTAATTCAATACTATAAGAAAAATAGTATAAAAGTTGGAAATGAGCGTAATTGTTATATTTTTGCGGAAAATTTAAAACAAAATAACTCTAATATTATGTACTGGACTCTTGAACTGGCTTCAAAACTGGAAGATGCGCCTTGGCCTGCTTCCAAAGATGAGCTTATTGATTATGCTATGCGCTCAGGTGCGCCGTTGGAAGTTATAGAAAACCTTCAGGAAATGGAAGACGAGGGAGAAATCTACGAAAGTATCGAAGATATCTGGCCTGATTATCCTAGCAAAGAAGATTTCTTCTTTAATGAAGAAGAATATTAATTCAGTAAAAGACTTTGATTAATAACCGGCTATAAGGGCCCTGATTTAATTGATTTAAAAAGATTTTAGCAGATTTGTCTTAACGGACTTATCTGCTTTATTTTTATCTTTACGTCGTTAAAGTAATGAAAATCTTATAAAATTACATTATGCGTAAATACCTGATATTAACTTTAGTGCTGATTATGTCACTTAGCAGACTCTATGCTCAGTCTGATGCACAGATAAGTCAATATTGGGCCCTGCCCGGATATATCAATCCTTCGGCATTATCATTAAATGACAATCTTAATGTGGCAGCTCTGACAAGAATGCAGTGGACAGAGATTTCCAATTCGCCGACAACATTCTTCATAACGGCTGAGATGCCTTTCAAACTGTTTAAAAAGAATCAGGCGGCAGGTATAATACTTATTAACGATAAAGCCGGACTATTCTCAAACACAAGTTTCGCTCTCCAGTATGCGTATAAAATGAAGATGGAGGAGCATAATCTTTCTTTAGGACTCAGATTAGGCGGTTCGACTCAGGGTTTCAACGGATCAAAGGTTGAAATTCCAAACACTCCCGATCATAATTCTTCTGATGCGGCAATTCCTTCGACCGATGTTTCGGCAATGGCCTTTGATTTAGGCTTCGGTGCTTATTATCAGTATAAAGGACTTCATGCCGGATTTTCTGTCGCTCATCTTTCT
>CAMTON010000127.1 GCA_947074105.1 uncultured Bacteroidales bacterium | reverse complement strand
TTACCATCCCTCCGTAAAAAAATGAGAGACCGGGAGTCATCATCAGGACGAAAATCGTCGCAGTTATCATCCAAGCAACATTTGCATAATTAATAGGCTCATTTTCACTTGTCCATACCGCTCTTTCCGGCAATACGGAACCTAAGACAGCGAATAAAGTCATTAACGCCATCAGAATAATCCAACGTTTTTTCATAAAATTTTAAATTGCTAATAGATAGAAAAAGCACCTAAATTCTTTCTTTTTGATTGGCCAATTGTGTTTTTGCTATCAAGTGTATTTTTTGTTTGATGGCGCAAATGTAAAACAAAATGTTTTAAAAACAAGATATATTATTAAAATAAATAAAGAAAAACGCTTAAAATGATATCAAAATGACATAAAAACGCAGATAAATGCGGTAAAAAGATTGGGTTTTGTGTTCTTTTTGATTTATCTGCAAAAATAGAGTCTCAGAGTGCTTAAACAGAAAATGAAAAATAATATATTATAAGGTTTACTGATTTTATTTCTGTCAAGGATCTTTAAAATTATACAAATTCGACTTTAAAATAATTAAAAACAGCATTTATACCCTCTCCCGGCTATCCTAAAGGTGACTTAAAGGGTCTGAATATGTTTGTAATAGAGATATTTTTATTATCTTTGCAAAATTAAAAATTGAGACGAGAGGAAAAATGAAAGTATTATACATTACTTCAGAGATTACACCGTATTTACCTGAAAGTGAAATCGCAACGATAAGCAGAACGCTGCCGCAAGGAGTGCAGGAAAGAGGTAGGGAGATTAGAACATTTATGCCAAAATTTGGAAATATCAATGAACGTCGTAACCAGCTTCATGAGGTTATACGTCTTTCCGGTATGAATCTTATAATCGATGATACCGATCATCCGCTGATTATCAAAGTTGCATCTATTCAGGCTGCGAGAATGCAGGTGTACTTTATAGATAATGAAGATTATTTTCAGCGCAAAGCAACATTAACTGATGCCGAAGGCAATTATTTTGATGATAATGATGAAAGAAGCATTTTCTTTGTGAGGGGAGTATTGGAAACAGTTAAGAAACTAAGATGGGTTCCGGATGTGATTCACTGTCACGGATGGATGACGGCTCTTACACCGCTTTATATTAAGAAAGCATACGCCGACGATCCATGCTTTAAGAATTCTAAAATTGTTTATTCAATCTATAATGATGATTACAGCAACAAATTTGACAGCAAATTCTCTGAGAAACTATTATTAGACGGTATTGAAGACAGCGATGTCGAAGCTATCAAGAATCAGGAAGTAAGTTTTGAAGATCTTACACGTCTTGCTCTTAAATACAGCGACGGAGTGATCCAGGGCAGTGAGCAGATAAATGAAGATCTTAAAAAAGCAGCTCAGGATTCAGCTTTACCATTTTTAGATTATCAGCCTGCCGACAACTATATTGACGCATACAATGGCTTCTATGACGTTGTATGGGAAAATGCAAATAAATAATTTTTAAGAAATAAAAACAAAGGTTTTATATTATATCCTTTGTATTTATATACTTTGCAAAATATTATTTATCAGATATTTTGTATCGGGTTGTTTTTTTTCATGCATAATTAAAATCGAAATATGAAAATAAAGTTCTATCTCTTATCTGTTTTATGCGCGTTGATGTTTTCTGCATGTGATGATACTCTGAATCAGATAGGATCGAGCATCCGTCCTGACGGAGACGACTTATTGCCGAAAAGTGCCATTTTTGAAATAAACACTTCGACATTCCTGTTCGATTCTGTTTATTTAAGAACTCCTTATCCGCTTCTTGGTCAGATTGAGGATGACTTTTATAAAACAACAATCACGTCAGACTATGCGGCGCAGTTTTATGTAAGTCCGAACTTCAGCCTTGATATAACGAATTCTTCCGATTCACTTGATTTTACATTAGGGAAAGATTCTCTTCTTAACAATCAGCTTGACTCAGCGAAAATAAGAATTTTCTATTCTACATATTACGGCGATTCTCTTTCACCGATGGTTGTTACAGCTTATGAGCTTACTAAGAAGCTTCCGCGTAACTTCTATTCGAATATGAATTTCGAAGGATACTATGATCCGTCAAATTCAGTAGGGACAGCGGCCTATACAGGTCTTGACGAAGCTATTGCTGACTCAATAAAAGAAGAATCAGATTATGTTCCTTATATAGACATGTTTCTTGACGACAGCTTCAAAGATAAATTCTACGATGCCATTGTCAATGATCCTGAAATCTTTAAAGATGAAGCGAAATTCGAGGAATTTTTTCCCGGAATATATTTTAAGAATACATACGGTACAGGGACACTGCTGAGAGTGGAATATACGACTATCGGTTTATTCTATACAACGGTACATACTGTTGAAAGCTCAACAGGAGCTGACTCGATCGTCTATAAAGAAAGAACGCAGTCGCTTTCGGTTACTCCTGACGTTATTCAGCTTAACAGTCTGAGAAATGTTACTCCAAACTCCGATATCCTTAACAACGATACTGCGACGTTTATCATTTCTCCGGGAAGCTATTTCACAGAAATGAAACTTCCTATCGGAGCTATCATGGATACTCTGCATTACAATAAGAATGCTACGGCACAATACCTGAACGGATTTAACTTCAATCTTCAGGCATACAAGCCGACAGAATTCTTCACTCAGTATCAGCCACAATATCTTTTGATGGTGGAACGATCTAAAATGAATGAATTCTTTGAAAACAACAGTCTTCCTGATAATCAGACTTCCTTTGTATCAGCGTTCTCTCAGGATACAATCAACGGTGTCTACAAATACAATTTCGGAAATATCAATACTCTTGTTTTGAATATCGCCGATTCACTGCAGACAGCGAAAGGATCTATCGATATCACAGATACTATAAACATAGCTATCGTTCCGGTATCGATAAGAACAAGCAGTTCAACGGGAAGCGTGCTTCAGATTTCCAATTACTTCCTTCCGGGCGGTGTAGCGCTCTGGGGAGGGGAAAAGAAACAGAAAGCCACTATGATATTCACTGAGAAAGTAAATGAATAAATAAATTGATTAATCTCCGGTAAAACTTTTTTGCCGGAGATTTTTTTATACTTAAGTCAGCTTAACCTGTTTCACTTCTATGCAACCTCGCTTTTTGCGGAGTGATACCGGAGATATATAAATGAATAAGGCGCAAATAAAAATCATTTATAAATGAAGCAGAGATAATACACCGGACATTTCACACATTTCCTGTAAAGAATATTCCGCAACAAAAACTAAAATCTAAATAAGGACCTTTATCTGAATGAGAGCATAAAAAAGATCAAACAAAAAAACAGACAGACATTTTATGGTTTCTAAATCTTATATTTTCAAAATTACTTACCCTATCATTCTGAGTCTTCTTGCCCAGAATATAATCAATATAACGGATACGGCATTTCTAGGCCACGTCGGAAAGGTGGAGCTCGGAGGAAGTGCTCTCGGCGGATTATGGTATCTGACAATCTTCATGGCCGGATTCGGTTTCAGTATCGGTACACAGGTACTTATGGCGCGCCGTAACGGAGAAGGACGTCCCGACAAAATCGGACCGATATTCATTCAGGGACTTATGTTCCTTCTTATACTCGGAGCCGGTATCATTGCAGCTACCGACATCATAGCCGCACCTTTACTGAGCAAAATTGTGAAATCTGAGAAAGTCCTTGAGGCTACGACAGAATTCATTGACTGGCGAATCTGGGGACTTCTGTTCTCTTTCCCTAACGTGATGTTCAGAGCATATTTCGTTGCCGTGACAAAAACAAAGGCACTTACCATAAGTGCGGTAATCATGGCGATAGTAAATGTATTCCTTGATTATGCTATGATATTCGGGAAATTCGGTTTCGAGCCCATGGGGCTTAAAGGAGCTGCAATAGCATCTGTTATCGCAGAGGCAGCTTCTGTCGCATTCTTTGTCATATATTTTATCGCTACGACAAAGCTGAAAAATATAGGATTGCACAACCGTTCAGCATATAACTTCCGACTTCTTCCGCATATTCTTAACGTTTCGATATGGACAATGCTTCAGTCGTTTTTTGCTCTTGGGACATGGTTTGTATTCTTTATCGCTACCGAACATCTTGGCGAAACTTCACTTGCCGTTTCCAATATCGTACGAAGCGTAAGTTCGGCAATGTTTATGTTTACCAGCGCATACGGAACTACTGCCAACACACTGATAAGTAATCTTATGGGAGAGGGACGAATAAAAGAGATTCCACTCATGCTTCGCCGCGTCATAGTCCAGTGCGGATACTTCGTATTTCCTATTATGCTGTTTGTGATTTTATTTCCCAAACTCATACTTCATATATATTCAAGCGACACAACATTTATCGATGCCACTCTTCCGAGTCTGATTGTTATGATGTTCAGTTATATACTTGTCACCCCGGGCATGATATTCCATCAGGCAATATCCGGAACGGGAAATACACGTTCGGCTCTCGGAATCGAGGTAATCACGCTTGTGGCATACATGTCTTATGTAGTCGTTACAGCTTTTGTACTGAAAGCGGATGTCAGCATATGCTGGGGCTCAGAATTCGTTTACTGGGGCATCATTGGGCTTCTTTCCTATGCATATCTGTTGAAGGGAAACTGGAGGTCGAAGAAAATATAGTTTCAACGTGCGGAGGAAACGGTAAATTCCCTGTTACAATATTTTTGAAATGAGCCGTAAAAAGAGGCTCCATATACATCAATATCCCATGTTATAGATAAAAAACTATAACGTGGGATATTTTACTTCTATAAATTTTATAATTTTGCGCCGTTAAGCTGCGGTCAGAATGCTTTAACAAATTAATATACAATAAGATGTTTGAAAATCTAAGTGAAAGATTAGAGAAATCATTTAAGATTCTTAAAGGTGAAGGCAAGATCACGGAGATCAACGTAGCCGAAACCCTTAAAGATGTACGCCGTGCTCTTCTTGACGCTGACGTTAACTACAAAGTAGCTAAAGCCTTTACCGACAAGGTAAAAGAGAAAGCTATGGGTATGGACGTACTTACAGCCGTTAAGCCGGGTCAGTTGATGGTAAAACTTGTTCACGATGAGCTTGCCGAACTTATGGGTGGCGAATCAGTGGACGTAAATATAAAAGGCGCACCTGCTATCATCCTTATGTCGGGTCTGCAGGGATCCGGTAAGACAACTTTCTCAGGAAAGCTTGCCAACATGCTTAAGACAAAACGCGCGAAGAAAGTGCTTCTTACTGCCGGCGACGTATATCGTCCTGCCGCTATCGATCAGCTTAAAGTTCTTGGTGAGCAGATCGGTGTTGAAGTATTTACTGAAGAAGGAAGTAAAGACCCTGTCAAAATCGCTCAGAATGCTGTTAAGCACGCGAAAGCAAACGGTTTTGATGTCGTAATCGTCGATACAGCCGGTCGTCTTGCTATCGACGAATCGATGATGAAAGAGATCAAGGCTATCAAAGATGCTATCAATCCACAGGAGATCCTTTTCGTTGTTGACTCGATGACAGGACAGGATGCCGTTAATACAGCAAAGGAATTCAACGACCGTCTTGACTTCGACGGTGTGATCCTTACAAAACTTGACGGTGATACTCGTGGTGGTGCTGCTCTTTCAATCAGAAATGTAGTAAACAAACCGATCAAATTCGTCGGAACAGGCGAGAAGATGGAAGCTATCGATATATTCCACCCTTCACGTATGGCCGACCGTATTCTTGGTATGGGTGACATCGTATCACTTGTAGAAAGAGCACAGGAGCAGTATGACGAAGAAGAAGCAAAACGTCTTCAGAAAAAGATCGCTAAGAATCAGTTCGACTTCAACGACTTTATCGCGCAGATCCATCAGATCAAAAAGATGGGTAACCTTAAAGATCTTGCTGCGATGATCCCGGGTGTAGGAAAAGCTATCAAGGATATTGACATCGACGACAATGCGTTCAAAAGCATCGAGGCGATCATCTACTCTATGACACCTGAAGAAAGACAGCGTCCGGAACTTCTGAACGGTAGCCGCCGTGCACGTATCGCTAAAGGTTCGGGTACTACTATCCAGGAAGTAAACCGTCTTCTTAAGCAGTTTGAAGAAACAAGAAAGATGATGCGTATGGTGACGCAGGCTAAAAACCCTGCAAACCTTATGAAAAATATGCGTCGTCGCTAATCACGATATAAGCCTGACCGTTTGTTGCATGCAATAACCGGTCGGGCTTTATTTTTACCAGAATATCACAAAAATATAATTACATACACTATGCATCTTATTGACGGTAAGGCAGTAGCTGCCAAAATTAAAGAAGAGATAGCGCAGGAAGTAGCCGAAATCAAAGCTAACGGAGGAAAGACTCCGCATCTTGCTGCAATCCTTGTAGGACACGACGGCGGAAGTGAGACTTATGTGGCTCATAAAGTGAAAGCTTGCGCTGAATGCGGTTTCAAATCCACTCTTATCAGAATGGAAGACAATATCACTGAAGAAGAACTGCTTGCAAAAGTCGAAGAACTTAATCAGGATGCCGATGTTGACGGTTTTATCGTTCAGCTGCCTCTTCCGAAACATATCAATGAAGAAAAGGTGATAGAAGCTATCGACTACAGAAAAGATGTCGACGGTTTCCATCCTATCAATGTAGGACGTATGGCAATCGGACTTCCGTGCTTCGTTTCCGCAACACCATCGGGAATCATGGATCTTCTTGCTCATTATAATATTGAGACAAAAGGCAAGGAATGTGTGGTTCTTGGACGCAGTAACATTGTCGGAAAACCTGTCGCAATGCTTATGATGCAGAAGACAAATCCTGGCAACGCTACAGTGACCGTATGCCACAGTGCATCTAAGAACCTTAAAGATATCACACGCCGTGCCGATATCCTTATAGCAGCGCTTGGAGTGCCTGAATTCGTTACTGCCGATATGGTGAAAGATGGTGTTACGATAATCGACGTAGGTACGACGCGTGTCCCTAACTCAACTACCAAATCAGGATTCAAACTGACAGGTGATGTTAAGTTTGACGAGGTAGCTCCTAAATGTGTTTACATCACTCCTGTACCGGGAGGAGTAGGGCCGATGACAATCTGCTCTCTGATGAAAAATACATTGCTTGCTGGAAAAAAAGCAATCTATAAATAAAGATATTTTCTTATATACGCCTTAAAGCGGGTTATCTTTCCTTAAACGGTAAGATGCCCGCTTTTTGTTTATCGTATTTTTCATGCCGTGCATACATATATCTTATTTCTTTTTTGCTGTACAGGTTCTTAATTTTCTCAATTCATGATTGCGGACCCCTTATCAAGGCAGCTTTATTCCCGGACGGAAGACATTCGGACATCTTGAGAGCGCCGACTGAACTACTTCCGGTGTACTGTCGGCTCCCTGTCCTGAATCGCGACCGGAACAGGATGCTTCATTAAAAGAAAAGACTAAATTGGCGGAAAAATAATAAAATACAGGGAAAATAATTTTATTTCCGTAAATATATTAATGCCTGATAATCAAAATCTTTCATGACAATCGCCGGAAATCCATAATTTTTATGACAATATTTTTTATTATAGCTATTGCAAAGAAGAATAAAATACATATCTTTGCACCGCAATAGCAAAAAAACGGTGGGTATAGCTCAGCTGGTTAGAGTGTCGGATTGTGGTTCCGAAGGTCG
>CAMTON010000126.1 GCA_947074105.1 uncultured Bacteroidales bacterium | reverse complement strand
CTGACATCGAATACTAATGCGGGATTTTCTACAAACGGTTATCTTCTGGCTCCGCAGGGTCTTCTTGATTCTCTTCGCAGCTTCACAGTTCTTGTTACCGTAAACCCTGAACGCATCGCTAATCTTCCGCGTATCTATGATTTCGGAAGCGGCTCGGGCAATAGTGTTTTCGCGCGTCTTGAGTCCCCTTCGATGGGCTTTAAATATAACGGAGGATCAACAAGACTTATCAATTCTCCTGTCGCGGTAAATGCCGGAGAGGCGACAAGACTTGCTTTCACTTTTGACGCTAAAACTAAAACTTCGGTTATCTATATCGACTGTGAAGCTGTAGTTTCATCGACACTGATCGACAATGAGCCTTATCAGCTTAGCCGTATAGCTGCCGATACACGCAATTACATCGGCCGCACACAATGGTGGGATTCAAATGTAGCATCTTCAAATGTAGATTACTGCGGAACAATGGATGATTTCTATCTTTTCGATGTCGCTCTTAACAATGCAGAAATCAGAGATATCCAGTATCGAGAGAACGATATTACCTCTCTTGATACTAATAATCTGACAGATAATAAGTTTTATCTGCAAAATAATATTGTAAATAAGGGAGAAGAAGTTATCTTAGTAGTCAGAGACGAAGTTTCTTATCAGACAGAAATTTTTGATACAAATGGTGCGCTAATCAGAAGAGTCGCTTCTTCGGCAAAAATGCTTTCTTTGGGAAGTTTCTCTCAGCCGGGAATTTTCTTTATAACTGTTGCGGATAATAACAACAGCAGACAGACTCTTAAATTCATTGTCAGATAAGGCAGCCTTGACCTTATCCACAGAAAAAAGACGGCAAATGACCGTCTTATATTGGAATTTTTTTAACCTAAATAAAAAGGGCGGAATTTTTTGATTCCGCCCTTTTTTCGCACTTTAAAACCAATCTTTGCTCCAAAAAATTATATTAACTAAAAATCTAAAATCCTAACTCTACCTGAAATCTTATCTCATAAGGGTTATAAAGCGATCTGTCCATACCTTTTTTTATGTTATAAGATGCGTCAGCCTGAATCTTAAGGCTGTGCCCAAGCAGATATTTCGTTACTCCTATTGTCGTCTGATTATGCCAGTCATATTTACAATGAGGCTTGATCTTGTCTTCCGGAAATATTATTGAATTTCTCGCCGCTACCTCCCAGTTAGAAAGGAACAGATAACTTGTCTGTGTATTAAGTCCTGAACCTGCAAAAACATATTGCGCTACATTTCCTTCACTGTCTTTTATAAACGGATCATTGCATATACGTCCCATATAATCGGCATAAAACGCAAATCCGTTATATTTGAAAATGAAATCCAGAAAATATGAGCTCAGGTCTCTTGTCTGATCATCAATCATTATCTCTCCGGTCTGACCTCTCAGACGTTTAGCTCTGTCGTTATAGCTGAAAGCTCCCGCAAGAAGGAATTTCGGCCTGTCTTCACGTTCAAAA
This sequence comes from uncultured Bacteroidales bacterium, assembly GCA_947074105.1. Taxonomy (GTDB): domain Bacteria; phylum Bacteroidota; class Bacteroidia; order Bacteroidales; family JAUNSR01; genus JAUNSR01. The sequence continues at coordinate 6,367 of CAMTON010000126.1, read as the reverse complement.
TCACCTTCAAACACATCTCCGTAAGCCTTGAAGCGCCCCAGTGGAAAAAGTTCCACTCTTCCTGTATAGGCGAAACCGCTTTTTGTAGATCCCTGAAAATTTCGTCCGTCACCAGCTGTCACGGCTCCTTTAAATCCTATATTGAATTCACTGAAAAGAGGTGTATTATATTCTCCAAAGAACCCGAAGTCACGGTCAAGGTTGAATTCTGAATTCACTATCGAACGGTCGACAAACTGTAGCGCAGACGATGAATTCACCCTGGCTCTGTTTGCTTTGATCTTTGTCTGCCCGAAACCGATATTCCAGCGTGCCGACGGAACATAATATATCATCGCGTCGCGAACGATATTCATATTTTCATTCGGCAGAGGTTTTGCATCATAAGGCGTGAAACCGAGCTGTATCGAGTAGGTAAGCTGAGGCGAGAATATATAACCGTCGAAACGCAGACGCAGACGCTTCACCTGTGCTTCGGTGCGGTCGAGAGAGAAATTCTCATTAAAATGAAGTCCTACCATATTCTGCATCCTGAAGCGCATAACCATCTTATATGATTCATCCGCAGGCATGAAGATAACGCCTTTTCCCACCTCTATATTAGGCATGTTTCTGACTTTCTCAAGAAGTACCTTATCTTCATTTGACATGATAAGATATGAATTCGGATCTTTCAGTGATGAAATGAAAGTACTTTTCTGTTCTTTCGGCTGTTGTGTGACGACCGTATCGTTTTTTACTGCGACAGTCTCCGCATTATCAGCGGCAAGACTGCCTGTTGTCAGGGCATTATAAATGAAAAGAGAAAAAAACAAAGGCAGAATTCTTTTTGCTTTAGTGCTCATATATCAGAGTGATTTTAATTTTTGACAAATGTATTTCACAGCAATTTCAGTAAAGTTTCATAAGTATTACAAAACTGTTACAAACCATCTTCTTTTATTCCCTTATAATTTTTTAAGGTATTGATTATTTAAAATAATAATGCCGTAAAAACTGCACTATTATGTATCTTCGTGCGTTTAAAAAGATATATTATAAAATCATTGTTTTATGGAAGCATTGGCTGGGCTGGGATATTTCGGTCTGTTTTTAGCATCATTTCTGGCGGCTACGGTCTTGCCTTTCAGTTCGGAAGTCGTATTCAGCGCCGTAGTACTGGCAGGACTTAATCTGTGGATATGCACTATTGTAGCTACAATAGGTAACTTTCTCGGAGGTATGACATGCTACTGGTTGGGAAAACTGGGAAAAATAGAATGGATTGAGAAATATCTTAAAGTTCCAAAAGCCAAGATTGACAAAGTGCACAAATTCCTTGAAGGGAGAGGTGCATGGATTGCGTTTTTCGTATTTCTTCCGGGTATCGGCGACATCATCGCCATAGCGATGGGATATATGAGAGCCAACGTATGGATTGTGGCAATTTCAATGTTTCTTGGAAAACTGATAAGATATATCATTTGGATGCAGCTTGTCTACGGAGCTATTGACCTGTTTAAATAAATTCAGTTATGTATCGCGGAAAACCTTTCTCTAATCTGACAAACTATCATAGCCATTCATCATTCTGCGACGGCAAAGCGCCGGCAGAAGATTTTATAAAAGAAGCTATCCGTCAGGGCTTTTATTCTTACGGAGTTTCCGGGCATGCTCCTCTTCCTTATCACACCCACTGGTCGATGGATATGGAAGATACACAGGCCTATATTGATGAGATTCTTTTTCTTAAAGAAAAATACAAAAACGAAATAGAGATATATCTCGGAATGGAGATAGACTATCTTACCCGGGATCATAATCCGTCTTCATCTTTTTTCAGAAATCTTCCTCTAGACTATGTGATCGGATCTGTTCATCTTCTTGAAGATGCTGACGATAAAAATAAAGATATCGACGTTAAACCGGAGCAGTTCTGTGCTCTTGTTGACAATAGTTTCGGTTCTGACATACGTTCTGTTGTTGAGATGTATTTTACAAAACTTAAAACAATGATAGATGCCGGTGGTTTCGATTTTATCGGTCACTGCGATAAGATCTCTCTCAATGCCTCAGCCTATAATCCCGCCATACTTTCCGAATCATGGTACCGCGATCTTGTCTCCGGGTTCTTCCATTATATCTCGGATGCCGGATGTATGATTGAGATTAACTCCAAAGCATATGCACGTGCCGGCATGTTTTTTCCCAATATCGAAAACTTTACACTTATAAAGCAGCTTTCAATACCGGTTGTGGTCAACTCTGATGCCCATTATCCTGCAGATGTCAATGCCGGTCGTTTTGAAGTTCTGGCAGCGCTTCTTGACAACGGGATAAAAGAAGTGATGGAACTTCGCCGGGGTGAATGGATAAGCACACCTATAAAAAGCATGTGATTCATAAAAAAGATAACAATAAATTACTTCAAGTTTTCAACAACTTCCGATAATATTGGTTTTATTAATAAGACACGAATCCGTTAAGGGCCTGTGTTTTACAGAAGTTTATGTTTAAGCGGAGCCGATATGATCAGGATAATTATTTTTGCTTTTTCATTATTTATACTGGCCGCGTGTAAATCGGGCCATAAGAACAATGAAAGTGAGACAACTGCCCCAACCGCCCAGATTGTTACGGAAAAAGGCGACTCGGCAATAGTTGCTATTCCCGTTTACTGGGGTACTTATCGTGGTGTCATCCCTGCCACCGGCAACGATAAAGTAAGGATCACTCTTATACTTAATAAAGATTATACCTTCAGGATGATCACTGATCAGACAGGTGAAAAACGCCATCATCATACCTACACAGGCGACTTTTCAATTTCCGACAGTATAGTGACGATACAGATTAAAAATGAAATGCCGAAATACTTCAAGGTTGAATCTAACAAACTTATAATGCTCGACAGCGACAAAAGGAAAGTTGACGATTCTCATCCGGAAATGTATGTTCTCAAACTTCTCAGCCGCTGAAAAATAAAATACCTACCTCAATACGCGACTTCTACTCATGGTGTGTCTGATTTCCGGGAAGAGTTTCACCGTCTTCCGGCTTGTGGTTTACCGTGCTCCGGGCATGGTCGGGACGGACATCTGCCGGCAATCGCATCATTATATAAGTAAAAAATCTAACGAAAGCGACCTGTGTTTTTTTAAGGCATAAAAAAAGGCATGCCTTAAAAGACACGCCTTAATAATTTCTTCTCTGTATATAATACTTATTTCTCCATTTTACCAAGAATGATAGTAAGGATAATTCCTACAACCTCGATTGCAAGACCTGTACCAAGCATTACGTTAGTCATTGTGTTTGTGAAAAATGGTATTACCAGAAATGCCACCCCGATAATAGTAAGTATTATCCCGGCATATTTGAATAATAGGTTCATAATATGATGTTTTTATTGATTACTTCTATATTGCCACAAATTAAGTAATAAATATCTTATGTAGAAAGTAAATTCATAATATTTTAATTATATAAAACCATATTTATTACCATTCAAATAATGAATTGATATTATTAATATCCTGAAACGAAAAAATCTTATTTTTGCCGTCGAATTCATCTGAAACTTTTAATACCACATTTTATTTACAAGATCTATGAAATACTTGTCTCTTTTATATCAGATATTTATTTTTCTTCCGATTTTTCTTATTGTAACAATCATTACAGCAACTGTAGTTGTGATAGGTGCGGCATTCGGCGACGGTAACTTTTGGGGATATTATCCCGGCAGGATTTGGGCGCGAATTGTCTGCGTTCTCAGTCTTTGTCCCGTAAAGGTGAAAGGTTATGAAAATATAGATCCGAACACTTCATATATGTTTGTCGCCAATCATCAGGGAGCTTATGACATCTTTCTTGTTTACGGCTATCTTAATCATAATTTCAAATGGATGATGAAAAAAGGTCTCCGCACCGTGCCGATATTGGGAAAAGCCTGTGAGTCAGCCGGACATATTTTCGTTGACGACCGAGGAGCAAAAGGAGTACTTTCTACAATACGACAGGCAAAAAAAGTGCTTTGCAACGGGATGTCGATGGTTGTCTTCCCGGAAGGAAGCCGTACTCTAGACGGCGAGATCCACCGTTTCAAAAAAGGAGCTTTCCAGCTTGCCAGAGATGTAAACCTTCCCGTAGTACCTCTTACCATAGAAGGTCCTTATAAGGTTATGAAACGCGGAACCTTTTGGCTGCACCCACACCGCCTTACTCTTACTATCCATAAGCCGATAGAGATAAATAACGATATCCCTGCAGATGAGGATGTGGAAAGAATCAAAAATGAGAGTTTTGAGGCTATTTGCGGGGGATTTGGAAGGTTTTGATTAAAATTATTATTATAAAAGATCTGATTACAGAGAAAATAAATCAGAATAAAGATCTTAATTTCCATGTTCAGTCAATTTCATAAATAGAAATAATACAGAAGTCAAATATTTCATACTTTCGTAGTTTATATATAAAAACCTATTGATTGGAAGAATCCGGTTCTGGTTGAGCTGAATTTTAACTTACAAATAGGATTGCGATTTAATCTAAAATAGAAAATTTATGAAAACACGTTTATTAAGTTTTGTTTTTGCTGTTACAGCTATTTTTACTTTTGTTTCTTGCGACAAAGAGATGATATATGATGTATATCCCGTGGTTATGAAAGTAACTGTAGTAAATAACGGCGGAGTAGATTTACTTAACCCTGAAAATGATGGAGCATTTGATGAAACTCAAATTAAAGTTTTGTACAAAGACGAAGAGTATGAATGCGGTGAAGATATGTCCGAATTAAGAACGAAAGCCTATATGCCTCATTTTTACGGATTAAGAAATCTTTACAATGCATACTCCCAAGCCTATGAATTAAAGTTTGGAGAATTTGATGGAGCGGAAAGTTATTCCGGCGAAGAGATTACAATTCTATGGGGAGACGGAACTTCTGATAATATAAAATTTAACAGAACTTTTAAGTGGAAGAATAATGGCAAACCTAAAGTCAAACACGAATGGTTTTTGAATGGGAAGAAAGTTTCCGATGAAACGATTGATGTTATCAAAATAATCAAATAACTTAATTTATACAGTAAGCATCCGATAAAAAACGTCTTTTATCGGATGCTTACGTATAATCAATATATTTAAATACAAATTAATTGCATCTCATCAAGTCTGTTTATTAGCTTAAAATCCCCTTATTTGTATGCAAATAGTATGTGCAATAATTTTATCATTGTAATAAGCAAAATGGGTTTGTCTCTTAACCCTAACTTTTTTAATGTAGCTACAAGCAGGGCCTTACGTCACACAATAATAATAACTGACAGTTCGATAAAAGATAGCTCTTTATATGCAGGTCGCGTTAAGGAATATTTTCAGGATCTTGAAGAGCACAGTAAGAGATTATGTTGAACCATTGTTTAATTATATTTTAAAATCATATCCCCATGCAATACTTCCGACATTTTAAAGGCGGCTTTTATAAGCTCATTACAATAGCCAAAGATAGTGAGACTCTTGAAGAGATGGTTGTCTATCAGGCGTTATATGGCGATCACGGTTTCTGGGTTCGTCCGAAAAAGATGTTTTTTGAGAAAATAGTTCGTGACGGAAAAGAGATGTGCAGATTTACGCAGCTTACTGATGAAGAGGTAGATAAGCTACTGCGTAAGAAAGAATAAATAAAAAATGATGATAAAAGATATTTCTGATCTTTTATCGTTATTTTTTTATAAATTTGATTATAATTAATATAAAGGAATCAAAAATGCAGACATCTCAATTTGTAGAAAGTGAAGAGGTTGAATTTCCTCGTTTCTTAAAAATAATACTCGCTTTTTTAGCTATCAGAGGAGTATTTTTAGCCGGACTTAAATTCATTGAATTTAACTATAATGCTTATCTGGCAATTGAATCAATCTTTTTAAGGTATACTCTGATGTCTCAGGATATTCTGTATACAGTTGTAAGTCTATTTTCAATAGTGTTTGTATTATGGAATTTCGGAACAAAAAAATCAAATTCCAAAAATCTTCTTATTTTACTTATTTCTTCGCTTGCGGTTGAAAGATTATTCCTGGTCTTTAATCCGGCTTTTACGATGGATGTAGCTAATCTTAAAAGTAGCATTATCGGAAATCTATTATTTATAATATTTAGTATAGGAGCTGTTGTATATCTTCTTAAATCTACAGAAATAAATGAATTATTTCCGGAAAAAATGTTTCAAAGAAAAAATACAGGATATGCCCTTCTGTTTTTTTATCCTCTGTTTTCAGTTTTTGTTAGTTCGTTCATAGTAGTAATTTATACAATTATAACTACTGCTTAATACCAGTTATGCAGCTTGATGATATAAATAATAAACTCAGCAGAAGTTCAA
>CAMTON010000125.1 GCA_947074105.1 uncultured Bacteroidales bacterium | reverse complement strand
CGGTTAATAAGGACTCAGCGTTGAATAAACTTAAAGATATTCCTGAGATTTCAAACAACCAAAATGATGTTTCAGATAAAGAATTCCCTTTTCTGGAAATCAACATACTTCTTGAAACTCCGGATCTTTATCTGGCAAATACAATAAAGGAGTTAGTTGAAACACGATGTGTCAGACTTGCAAGCAGCAGAGTATATTATAAAAAAGGAGAAATACAGGAAGATATCATATTTGATAATATAGAACAGTTTCAGGAAATTTCGCCCGTAGATATGCTTAATAAAATTTATTCGAAAAGATATTCTTCTGAAATTCCTGAAAATATCTTATCCCTGTTTGATGAAGCAGTCCATGAAGCAGAACAGGAAGAAGATGATAAATAATAACAGAAAAGAGAAAAATACTATATGAAAATACTTGCGATACGAGGTTGTAATATTGCTTCACTGGAGGGTGAATTTGAGATTGATTTTACTTCAGAACCATTAAATGATACAGGATTATATGTTATAACCGGTCCGACAGGTGCCGGTAAATCAACTATTCTTGATATTCTTTCTGTTGCTCTTTATGACAGTATTCCCCGTCTGGAAGGGAAACAGAAAGTAGGGATGAAAGATGGAAAAGATAATCTCATATTTGTTACTTCTCCTGCTACACTTTTAAGAAAAGGAACTGCTTCAGGATATGCGGAAGTCGATTTTCGTGGTGTTGACGGCAAGAATTACAGAAGCAGATGGTCTGTTAAAAAAGCAAGAGAAAAGATTGACGGAAAAATCCAAACTCCGGTACGCTCATTATTAAATATTACGGATAATAAGGAATCAAAAGGAACATCATCAACAATTCTTGCTGAAACTGAAAAAGCGATAGGGCTTTCTTATGCTCAGTTTGTACAGTCTGTATTGCTTGCTCAGGGTGAGTTTTCCTCTTTTCTAAAATCAAAAGATAATGAGCGCGCTGAGATTCTTGAAAAGCTTACAGGGACTGATATCTATTCAAAAATTTCCAAAAAAATATTTCAGAAAACCCGTGATGCTGAAAAAGAGCTTGATATAGTTAAATCAAAAATGGGGGATATTAAGATTCTTACGGAAGAAGAATGTAATCTTCTTAGTGATGAATCAACAAAACTTGAAGTAGGTCTGGAATATGAGAAAAGGATAAGAGAAAATCTTGATACTATAGTTTGTGCTCATAATGCGAATAAAGAATTATTTCAAAAGCTGTCATTCTCAAAAGCGAAATTAAATGAAATCACTGAAGAGTTAGAGAAGTTTGCCCCGCAGAGAAAGAAACTTGAACTTGCAGATTCAAATGCCGGATTAATATCTATATACAGGTCTCTTATTCAGAGAGAAAAAGATCTTGTTTTAAAGAAAGAAAACAAGACAAAGCTAGAGTCTGATTTAACGAAACTTCATATCGGAATTGATGAATCAGAAAAAGAGATCGCGAAACTAAAAACCGATTTTAGCGAATATATAAAAGGAGAAGCGGATTTTCTCCGGAAAATAAAAATGTGCCGTAGTCTTGATAGTGAAATAAAAATAATCACTTCAAAGGTTGAGGAAGTTTCAAAACAAATAAACAGTCTTAACGTACAGATTGTAGCAGGGAAGAAGAATATCTCGGAATATCAGCAAATAGTAGCTTCTGATGCAACAAAAAAAGATAAACTGGAACAGTGGGTCGCAGAAAATGTATCACGTCAGAAAGTCGCAGAAAATGTAAATCTGATAGTTTCGAATCTGCAAAACTGTAAGGAATATCAGTCAGTTGCAGATAAAGCTCTTCAAAAGATAAAAGAGGAAGCTAAAAGAATAGATTTATTAAAATCGCAAAAGACAGATCTTCTGGCACGAAAAGTAAAAGAGAATGATAAAATTCTGATTCTGAAAAAAGAATATTCAGGTCTGGCTGAAGAACTTAAGAAAACAGACATCGAAGACTTGCGTTCAAAATTAGAGAAATACCGTAAAGAGCAGATTTTTTTCTCTGAATTTATCCAGTTGAAAGATAACTTTATTCAACAGCAGGAAACAAAAGAAAACAAAGTTCTTTTGCTTAAAACTGCTACAGAATCTTTGAATTCAAATATTAAAACACTTACTCAGTTTCAAAATTCTTTAACGAATAAAGATGGAGCTTTAAGACAACAGAAGGAGATAATTGATGAACTGAGTCTTGCTTTAAGTTCTAATATTAAAGAGATGCGTACACATCTGGAAGACGGTAAAGACTGTCCTCTTTGCGGAAGTAAACATCATCCTTATGCGGAGAAACAAAATGATATTCTTTCGGATGTTTTCTCAAAAGCAAAAGGAAAATATGAAGAAATAAACAACGAAGTAAATGCCTTAAATCAGAATATAGCGAAAATAAAGTCAGACAATGATCATCTTGAAAGAAGTATAAATGAAACGGAAAAAGAAATAATCTCTTTAAATCGGAAAGAAGAGGAGATAATAAAATCTGTTTCAGATAATGTTCTTTCAGAAAGATATGATTTCAAAATCGTTTCATATCAGTTCCTAAAAGAAGAAAGTCATAAAATTGACAGAAGTGTTGAATATTTGGTTCCTGAAATAACAAAGTGGGAGATCTCTACAGATAAAATAAATAAATTAAAGGACAATGTTTCTGCAACTGAACTGTTGATTCTTAATCTGACAAATGATATTGCTAATAACGATAATGAAGATAAATTGTCTTTGAACTTAATAAAAACTCAGAACGAGATTATAGATTCAGGCAATAAATCGATAGAGAAATCATTATTGACTATTGACGGTTTCTTTTCAAGCAATGTATGGAGAGACAACTGGAAAGATAATTCTGATCTTTTTGTTTCTAAGATCCAAAATTTTTCAGAGAAATGGAATGAAACGAATAAGACCATTCTAAACCTTGAAGCTGAAATATCCAAAAATAAAGCTTTAATCAGCAAAGAGGAGAAGAGCTGCGAAAATCTGGAGAAAGAACTTAATGTCAGAAATTTGGAATCACAGAAATATCAGAAAGAATCTGATGATTTAACGGTAAATCGTAAAGATCTTCTGGGTGATAATAAAGCAGATGATGTCGAAGCGGAATACTATAGGATTAAAGAGAATAAGACAAAGGTTATTCAACATAAAAGTGAAATTCTTCAAAATCAGCAGAATGGTTTTGCTTCGCTTTCCGGAACTATGGAAGAAATAGAAAAAACGATTCTGAATATAATTAAAGATATCGAGACTGAAAAACAGAATATCAATGATGGCATTAACTCCGCCAATAAAGATAAAGATGAGGATAATCATATCTTTATTGATAATATTATATATATATCCTCAGTATCTCCGGAAGAATTATCGGATATCAGAGAAAAGGATAATGAGATAAAAAAGAATCTTATTAAGGCAGAAACAGATGTTGAAAATGATAACAAATATCTTGTTGAAAATGAGAGAAGAACAAAGTCGTTGATTTCAGATTTTAAAATCTCTGTTTCAGAAAATGATTCTTACAGAGAATTCATTAATAATGAAATCTCTGATTATACGGATACAGACTCGATTTTATCAACTATAAAAATAATATCAGGATTTATAGGAGAAAAAGAATCAAGGCTTAATCTTATTAAGGCTGAGCTGATATCTAATAATAATAATAAAGTACATCTTGAATCCGTAATAAAAGAATGTGAAATAAAGCAAGACAAATATGCAGAATGGTCCATTCTTAATAATGAGATAGGAAGTCAGAACGGAGATAAATTTAAAAGAATCGCTCAGCAATATACACTTGATATGCTTCTGCGAAATGCGAATGTTCAGATTTCAAAGATAGCACCGCGTTATCGTCTTGAAAGAATTGATGACTCACTTGCTCTTCAGGTAATAGATCGTGAAATGTGTGATCAGATACGTTCGGTGCATTCATTATCCGGAGGTGAAACTTTTCTTGTATCACTTACACTTGCCCTGGCTTTATCCTCGCTGTCAACGAAGAATATAAATATAGAATCCTTATTTATTGATGAGGGATTCGGAACACTTGACAGTGAAACACTTAATATTGTCATGGATGCTCTTGACGCACTACGTCTGCAGGGCAGAAAAGTGGGAATTATCACTCATGTTAAAGAGATGACTGAAAAGATTCCGGTTAAAATACTTATAAACAAAGAAAGAAACGGATCATCTTCGGTAACTGTTGAAGGATAAGAAATAAAAACTATTAACCGGAATATAAAATTGTGATATCCCGTAAAAGCTTACTATGCTTTTACGGGATATTTTCATTATTAATAATTATTATCCGAAAAACATAAATGGGAAATTAAATATGATTTTTACTTAAAAAGTTAAAATCGGAACATTTACGGTAGATGCTTCTATAATAACAAAATCAATATTTATACATAAACTTAATTTATAAATTGATATATTTGTCGCGCGTAAAATTCAGAATTTTTAGATGAAAGATAGTTTTGTTTGCGTTTTTATGCAATTAGCTGTATGCTACAGCTTTATAATAAATAAAGGTTTTAATATGATAATTACATTAAATGGATTTAATGTATAATTCTTTTTCCTTATTAGATTTCTTTTTCCTGATAATAAAGAAGAAATAAATCCCTTTGGAATACGATATATATTTTTAACTTAAATACTCATTCTAAGAATCACTTAACAATCTTAAGATGAAAAAAAGACAACTACTTAAAACAACTGCATGTGCTGTAGTTTTCGTGCCTTTCTGCGCGATAGCACAACAACAAGCGCCTCAGCTTCCACCGCTGCCAATGGACGCAGAAGTAAGATACGGCAAGCTGGATAATGGCCTTACCTATTACATCCGACATAATGAATTACCAAAAGATCGTGCTGAATTTTATATAGCTCAGAAAGTAGGATCTATTCAGGAAGAAGAAGATCAGAGAGGTCTTGCTCACTTTCTTGAACATATGGCGTTCAACGGAACAAAGAATTTCCCTGGAAAGTCAATGCTTGATTATCTTGAAAAAAACGGTGTGAAATTCGGAACTAATGTAAACGCTTATACTTCAATTGATGAGACCGTTTACAATCTGTCAGGAGTGCCTACAATAAATCCGGGTCTTATCGATTCATGTCTTCTTATTCTTCATGACTGGTCAGGCTTTATTTCTCTTGAAGATGAAGAGATCGACAATGAAAGAGGTGTAATTCATGAGGAATGGCGTACTCGTTCAAATCCTTTCCTTAGAATGTATGAAGAAACAGTCCTTCCGGCAATGTTCCCTGACAACAGATACGGACACCGTATGCCGATAGGTCTTATGGAAGTTGTAAACAATTTCCCTTACCAGACTCTTAAAGATTATTATGACAAATGGTATCGTCCTGATCTTCAGGGAATCGTTATCGTTGGTGATATAAATGTAGATTCTATAGAAGCAAGAATAAAAGAAATGTGGGCGGATATTCCGGCTCATGAAAATCCTGCAGAAAGAATATATTATCCTGTTCAGAATAACGAAGAGACTATCGTGGCTATCGGTTCTGATAAAGAAGCAACGAAAAACTTTATCACCGTAAACTATAAGATGGAAACTCTTCCTGATTTTGTAAAACAGTCGCAGCTTGGTTTTGTGATGTCGCTTGCCGATGATATGATTGTTTCAATGCTTAACAACCGTTTCCACGAAGTTATTCAGAAACCTGATGCGCCTTTCCTTGTAGCAGGTGTAGACAAAGGTCAGTATATCTTCGCAAAAACAAAAGATGCATTTGATGTTCAGATAAACTTCAAAGAAGGCGATTGGGAAAAAGGTCTTGTAAAAGCTCTTGAACTTGTAAACTCTGCCAAAACTTACGGTTTCACTGATTCTGAATATGACCGTGTAAAAGCAGATATCCTAAGCAGCTACGAAAATGCATATAACGAAAGAGATAAGGTAAAGAATGGTCAGTATGTTCAGGAATATCTTAATCATTTCCTTAATGCTGAGCCGACTCCGGGCATCGAATTAGAATATGAAATTGTAAAACAGATTCTTGAGCAGCTTCCTCTTGAGCAGGTTAATCAGCTTATGTCTCAGTATGTGACTGACAATAATATTGCGATCATGTATATGGGTGTAGAGAAAGAAGGTATTAAAACTCCGAACCAGGAAGAGATTCTTGCGGTATTTAATGCGGCTAATCAGACAGAACCTGTTGCTTATGTTGATAATGTAATCACTGAACCTCTTATTGCAAAATTGCCAAAAGCCGGAAAAGTGAAAAAACAGGAAAACGGCAAATTCGAAACTACTATATGGACTCTTTCAAACGGAGCAAAAGTAATTTTCAAACCTACTGACTTCAAGAAAGATCAGATCACTATGCAGGCTGTAAGCTTCGGAGGTTCTTCTTTACTTCCTGAAAGCGACCTTATCAACACTAAGGTTCTTGGAAGCGTACTTAATATCGGTGGAGTAGGTAACTTCAGTGCAACAGATCTTAAGAAGGTATTGTCAGGCAAGAAAGCGTCAGCTTCAGTAGCAATAGGAGATGTGACAGAATCGGTTAATGCAAGCTCTACACCGAAAGATCTTGAAACAATGCTTCAGCTTGTATATCTTAACTTTACTGCTCCTAGAATGGATCAGGAAGCTTTTGATGCATGGAAACAGAGAACAGCTACAACTCTTGAAAACTATTCTCTTAATCCTGATGCCGTGATCAGTGACTCAATTACAGCTACGCTTTATTCTCATAATCCTAAAGCAATAAGACTTCAGAAAGAGGAACTTGATCTTATCGATTATTCAAGGATCAATGATATCAGAAAAGAAAGATTTGCTAATGCAGGTGATTTCACATTCGTGTTCAGCGGAAATATCAATCCTGAAGAAGCAAAACCTCTTATCGAACAATATATCGCCTCACTTCCTTCAAACAAGAAGAAAGAAGCATATAAAGTGAATTCTCCTGATGTTGCAAAAGGAAAAGTTGAAAACCGTTTCACGGTTCCTATGACAACACCTAAGGTTACAGTGTTCAATGTTTATTCAGGTGATATGGAATATAATCTGAAAAACGTAACACTTATGAATATTCTTCAGCAGGTAATGAGTAATATCTATATCGAGACAATTCGCGAAGAAGAAGGTGGTACTTATGGAGTTGGTGTAAGAGGAAGTCTGGATAAGGTTAAGAATGATTATGTGATCTATTATTCATTTGATACAGGTGAAGAAAAAAGAGCACGTCTTGAAGAAAGAGCTTACGCTGAATTCAATAAAGTAGCTGAAGAAGGTTTCAAACCTGAAATTCTTAACAAAGTGAAAGAATATCTTAACAAGAGCTATCAGGATAATCTGAAAGAAAATGGTTACTGGGCAGGCGTAATTATGAACAACTATCTTTGGGGTAATGATACTTATACTGAATATAAGGATATCCTTGACTCTATAACACTGGATGATGTTCAGCAATTCGCTAAGAAAGTACTTTCATCAGGCAACAGAATTCAGGTTGTAGGATCGGGAGTTGAACTTGCGAACTAAATACTGCATTATATAAAACAAAAAAAGGAAAAGCGTTTCACAATGCTTTTCCTTTTTTTGTTTTTATCTTCCGTAGATATTTCTGAATTATTATAAGATACCTTTTCTCAGAATATTTTATTTATCGACTTATAACTTTTAAAAAAGCCGAACAGTGTCAATATGACAAGCGCCCGGTGACAATATTGCAACTGTACAGTTGTCATATGAAAAGTGTACGGTGATAATGAATTATAATTAGTCAGATCTGTAATTACTTTTTATCAAGCATAGTTTTATCTCTTCTATAAATGCTTTATCATGAAATTCAACAAGAGCTCTGTCTATAAAAATCCCTTTTGCCTCACCTCTTAATCCGTCTATACAATACATATTTATATTATCAATACCAATTTGCCGGATCTTTTTATTAATACGAGAAAGAGCCGGATTTAATGTGCTGCCTGTTGCATCGGCGATTGAATTAATACTTTCTTTTGCTTTATCTT
>CAMTON010000124.1 GCA_947074105.1 uncultured Bacteroidales bacterium | reverse complement strand
AATCATTCCAAATCATTCCAAATATTCTTCTATACATAACTCTGTAAATGATATGGAATATCTTAAATCTGTCTGAATTATTCTGCCCTTTATCCCATTTATCCCTTTCTTATTTTTTGTAAAAGTTATTCCGGAAATACTATCATTTACTGTAAATCTTACATCAGATAATCGGTTAAATATAAACGCCCGATAAACATTAGAATCCGATAAATCTTCACTTATTAATTTTATAATTCGTATTAATATAAATACGAGAAGGGCATTCCCGTATTATAAATTCCCAAGGATGAATTTTATATTTCAGATTAATATATAAGTAAGAAAAACATTACTGTTTCCTTATATGTAGATTTAGTTTGATAACGCAGATTAATATCAGATAAATATAAACTCCTTTTTATCAATGATATAAAGTTTGCAGATATTTAATGTCTTATTAAATTCGATTTACTTATCATTTCATATATCAACACTTCTTTAATTAATAAATATGCATAAATAATCATATTGTTAATTTCTGTGTGAATATTCCGTATTATACTGAGAATTATATAATAATGCACAAATGTGCAGTAATATTGACCATGGGAGAGCATTTCAGCTATTTTAAACAAAAATAATTTCATATCTTTGCGGTCGATTTTTTAATAAGTCAATAGGCGTTTATGGTCTTGTGTAATTTTATCGACCATTTTTATCCTCTCAAGTGGGTTGAAACTTGTATACTCCTTATACCTATTGGCTTCTAACTTTTTTATAATGAAAACATTTGAAGAAATAGGTATCCGCGAAGAGGTACTTAAGGCGATTACCGAGATGGGTTTTGAAAATCCTATGCCGGTACAGGAAGCAGTTATCCCAAATTTATTAAGTGCTGACACTGACATGGTGGCACTGGCACAGACGGGAACAGGAAAGACTGCTGCATTCGGACTTCCTGTAATACAGAAAGTCGACATTTCAGAAGTACAGCCACAGGCTTTGATTCTTTGTCCTACACGTGAACTTTGTCTGCAGATTGCAGGCGATCTTCAGGATTTTGCAAAATATATCAAAGGGCTTCATATTCTTCCGGTTTACGGAGGTTCAAGCATTGACAGCCAGATCCGTTCACTAAGAAAAGGCGTACATATCGTTGTTGCTACACCGGGACGTCTTATCGACCTTATGAACCGTAACACGGTTAAACTTGATAAGGTTAAATATGTGATCATGGATGAAGCAGATGAGATGCTTAACATGGGCTTTACTGAAAGTATTAACGCAATTCTTGCTCAGGTTCCTGAAACAAGAAATACACTTCTTTTCTCGGCTACGATGCCTAAAGAGATTGCTCGTATATCTAAAAACTATATGAACAATCCTCAGGAAATCACTATCGGTCATAAGAACGAAGGAAATCAGAACGTACGTCACATGTACTATCTTGTACATGCTAAAGATAAATATGCAGCTCTTAAACGTATCGCGGATTATTATCCAAGCATCTACGGTATCGTATTCTGCCGCACTCGCCGCGAAACTCAGGAGATAGCAGATATGCTTATCCAGGACGGCTACAGCGCAGACTCACTACACGGCGAACTTTCTCAGGCTCAGCGTGATGCTGTAATGCAGAAATTCCGCGTTAAAAATATCCAGATTCTTGTTGCTACCGATGTTGCTGCTCGTGGTCTTGACGTTGACAATCTTACTCACGTTATCAACTACGGTTTGCCTGATGATATCGAAACATATACTCACCGAAGCGGACGTACAGGCCGTGCAGGTAAATCAGGTATCTCAATCGCTATCGTTCACACTCGTGAAAAAGGCAGAATGAGAGATATCGAACGTATCATCAACAAGAAATTCGAAAAAGGAAATGTTCCTACAGGTGTTGAAATCTGTGAAAAACAGCTTTTCAACCTTGTTGATAAACTTGAAAAAGTAAAAGTGGAAGAAGAAGAGATCGCACAATATCTTGATCCAATCTACAAAAAACTTGAATGGCTTAGCACAGAAGATCTTATCAAACGTGTTGTTTCTCTTGAATTCAACCGTCTTCTTCAATACTACAAAGAATCGGGAGATCTTGATATTCCTGAAGAAGGACGCAGAGTAAGAGAAGATAACGGTGGTGACCGCAGAACTAAAAAACGTGGTGCTGAAGCTGGTTATGACAGAATCTTCATCAATCTTGGTAAAACTGACGCGGTATATCCTAAGGAACTTATCGAAGTCATTAAAAATAATACAAAACGCCGCATCGATGTTGGCCGTATCGATATCCTTCAGAATTTCTCTTTCTTTGAAGTTCCTGAAAGCGATTCACGTACAATCATCGAATCTCTTAACGGTGCTGAATTCAACGGAAGAAATATCGTTGTTGAGGTAGCTAAAGATGAGAAAGGCGGAGGCGGCAGAGGCCGTGATTCACGCAGAGGCGACTCAAGAAGATCAAGATCTTTCAGAGATAACAGAGATTCTTCTTTCGGCGATGATCGCAGATCATCACGTCCACGCAGAGATTTCGGCGATGACAATCGCAGATCACGCAAAGATCGTGATTCTTCTGGCGTACGTACTGAAAGACGTCGTCGCGGATAAGCATTTTTTTATACACAGAGTTTGAATGTTCTCAATATTCAAATCAATGATAGAGTCGGCATCCGGAGTTCTTTTGAGCTCCGGATGTTTTTTTATATATACCTTTCAATGAGAAAAAATATTCTGACATTTAAATTCCGCTATTCCTGATAAAGAAATAATATCAGAGAATAACTTACATAGGTATGACTAAACGGGTAACGTTTCTATTACCCGGTTTTTAAACAAGAACCGATTTTCAAGATTATTATTACACTATGGAGATAAAAAATCAAAAAAACAAAAAATTATATTAAACCATTTAAATACAGCATAGTCTAAGCATAATTATAGTATTCTGAACTGCGAAAAATTCACTGTTTAAATAGTACAAAATGAAATTCTATGCACACCCACGAAAAATGACGACAGTCTTATTCTCACTCATGCTGTCGTCCGCGTATCTCACCGCGCAAGTTCCCGTTATGATTATAGAGATGAAAAACGGAACCAAAATCGAAAGGGAAATAACCAATGTTTCCCGTCTTGCTATTGACAACAATGACCTTAGTCTTGTATTTCTCTCATCAGCCGCTGAAACTTACAATCCTGCGGATATTGAAAAAATCTATTTCGAAAATGTAGGAACTCCGCTTGGTCTTAATGAAGAATTACTTCAGAGTCCGGTAATCAATGCCGCATCAAACGGAAAATCACTTAACATTACAGGAATAATATGTGATAATACTCCTTTGTATATCTATGCTCTTAACGGTAGTTGTGTGGCTTCGGAGATTCTTAACTCCGGCTATAATAACGTTGATATCTCAGACCTTGCACAGGGATTATATATCGTAAAGATTAATGATTTTACCACTAAATTCATAAAACGATGAGAAAGACTATTTATACATTATTACTTCCATTATTGAGCTGTACTGCTTTTGCGCAGGATCTGATATATATAAATTCCGGTAATGTCGCCTCCGGTTTTGATATAAGCAAATTCGATTCTCTTGCATTTACCGCAAACGGAACAAAAGGTATTATTCATGCTTTCGGAAATATGACGGAAGTATCGCTTGCAGACATAGAATATATATCATTCGACGAGAAGGCTACAGCTGTAAGCGTTGTTTATTCAGGCGATGCAGCAAAAGTGATAAATCCTTTTGCCGGCAATGGTGTAAGCGTTACTGTTTCAGGAGCCGATGTTATCGTAAACTCTGAATCATCCGACGAAATAGAATATATTCTTAGCGGAAAATCTTCAGACGGAAGCTTCAAGCTATATTCTTCCAAGAAATACAAACTAAATTTCAACGGTGTTTCACTTGAAAACACAAAAGGTGCTCCGGTAAATATTCAGTCAGGGAAAAAAGGTACTATAATACTTTCCGATAATACGGTAAATACGCTTGTTGACTCAGAAAAGTATGAAACCGTAAGCGGAGAAGATATGAAAGCTGCGTTTTTCAGTGAAGGTCAGCTTATATTTTCCGGTGATGGAACTCTTAATATCACGGGTAACTGCCGTCATGCTCTTTGCAGTGACGATTATATCGAAGTAGAATCGGGAAATATTGTGATAAAAAGTGCCGTTACCGACGGTATCCATGCCAATGATTATGTAAAGATCAAAGGAGGTAATCTTGATATTACGGCTTCAAGCGACGGAATAGATGCAGGCGACGGTTTCTATAATCAGTCGGGCGGAACAGTAAAAATTAATATTCCGTCTGATGATGTTAAAGGGATTAAATGCGACAGCATTATGACTATCTCCGACGGTGAAATAAATATGACAGTTTCCGGCAATCAATCCAAAGGACTTAAAAGCAAACAGAATATGTTTATCACGGGAGGAAAGATAGATATCAAATGTACAGGAGGTGTAGTAGTCACTTCGGGCGATCCTTCATACTGCGGTGCGATTAAATCGGATGCCGATATTCAGATATCAGGTGCAGATATCACAATCAACCATACAGGTGCTGCCGGAAAAGGTATCTCTGCTGACGGCGACCTTTCCATATACTCAGGAACTGTAAATATCACTACTACAGGAAACGGAAGTACTTATACCAATACATCAAATACTACCGATTCATATAGTGCCACATGCATAAAATCTGACGGAAAGATAAATATTCTCGGGGGCACAGTGACAACGTCATCATCCGGTTCTGCCGGTAAGGGCATAGTGAGTGACGGAGATATGACATTGGGTAGCTCTACAACAAAACCTGTTGTTACAGCAAAAACAACGGGAGCTAAATTTTCGGTTTCATCATCAACTACCGGAGGAAATAACAACCGTCCGGGAGGAGGCGGCTGGCCGGGAGGAGGGCAGACAAGCGGAAGTTATGCTAATCCAAAAGCAATAAAAAGTAAGGCCAATCTTACCGTTAACAGCGGAATGTATACACTTTCGACTACACAGGACGGTGGTGAAGGTCTGGAAAGTAAAGCCACACTTACTATAAACGGCGGTACAATAGAAGCAAACTGCTATGACGACTGTATAAACGCCTCAACTTCAATCGTGATCAACGGTGGTGAGATATACTGCTATTCTTCAGGAAATGACGGAATCGATTCAAACGGGACAATTACGATTACGGGAGGAGTGATAGTTACATCAGGTACATCAGCGCCGGAAGACGGAATCGACTGTGACAACAATACATTTAAAATCACGGGAGGTGTACTTATCGCCACGGGAGGATCTACAAGCACACCGACATCAAGCGTATGTACTCAATATTCTGTGAAATATGTCTCTTCGGCTTCGGCAAATCAGGTACTATATATCCGTGATGCTGCGGGAACTGATATCCTTACATATAAGATTCCGCGCACTTATTCATCAATGACTATGCTTTTCAGCTCGCCCCTTATTCAGGCAGGCACGAAATATACAATCTATAAAGGCGGAACAATCACGGGAGGAACATCATTCCACAATTATTATACCGGAGCTACTGCATCCGGCGGAACAGCATCAAAAACCTTTACGCCGTCGACTTCCAATAAGGTATCGACAGCGAATTAACAATAAAGTTACTTACAGAAGTAATATTTTCATAGTTAAGGAGCTCTTTCATAAACTTACTGCTTAGATGAAGAATATAAAAATGATGAAAGAGTTATTGGTTAATTGGAGGTCCGGAACGACAAAGTTTGTTCCGGACCTTTTTTATTTTGAAAAATATATGTTGCAAAACATATTTTTAAACTTAAATCTTTGTTCAATCATTTATTAAGCTATAACTTTGCACAAAAGAAAACAGAAGAAAGTCGTGAAGACTTTCTTTAGCTTATCCGCTCATTCCGTGCATTTCGCTACACGCTATGATCTGAAAATTAAGGCAATAAAAAGATAAAATTAATTCAGGTTTAAAAGTAATACGGAAAATGAAATATTTAGAACCCCAGATTCTTTCCTCTTTCAAGGGGTATAACTCATCCCAATTCAGCAAAGATTTGATTTCAGGCCTTATAGTCGGCGTAGTGGCACTCCCTCTTTCGCTTGCTTTTGCCATAGCTGCCGGTGTATCACCGGAAAAAGGTCTTATCACAGCAGTTATATTCGGCGCCATAGTGGCAGTGCTCGGAGGTACCAGGACTCAGATCGGAGGGCCTACAGGAGCATTTGTAATGATAGTTGCCAGTGTTTACGCTCAGTTCGGTCTGTCCGGACTTATCGTAGCTTCTATTATGGGAGGCATCATACAGATAATAATCGGAGGTCTGAAACTTGGAAATCTTTTCAAATTCATTCCCTATCCTATCATGATAGGTCTTAATACCGGTATTGCGATATCAATCTTTTCTTCTCAGATACGCGATGCGCTGGGTCTTACTGAAGGTGTCAACGAGCTTGGAGAAACCGTTCAGATGGCCCTGCCTCTTAATCTGCTTGACAAATGGATGCTTTATTTTCAGCATCTGAATACTATAGATCCTACAACATGCATAATAACAGTTGCAACGATTGTAGCGATTCTTATTGCTCCAAAGATATTACCTAAAGTTCCGCCATATCTTTTTGCCGTGCTTCTTATAACGGTAGCGGCATATTTTCTGCGCAACTTTGCAGGAATTGAAGGCATAACTACTATCGGCGACAGATTCTCAATATCAGGATCATTCGCGATTTCTGAATTTGAATTTCCTAATATGGAAACGATAGAGAAACTGTTTCCTTCAGCTCTGACCATCGCAGCGATGGGAGCTATCGTATCGATAGTTTCCTGCTCTGTAGCCGACGGTGCAACAGGCGACCGTCATGATTCCAATATGGAACTTGTGGCAGAAGGAATCGGTAATATAATCACACCGATATTCGGAGGTATTCCGGCTACAGGAGCAGTAGCCCGCACAATGGTCGGCATAAGTAACGGCGGACGTACTCCTATAGTCGGACTTGTGCACTGCGTTGTAGTGCTTATGATACTTCTTTTCCTTGCCCCTCTTGTTCAGCATATCCCCACTGCATGTCTTGCAGGAATGCTTATAATCGTGGCATATAATATGAGTAATATCCCGTCGCTTAAATTTCTGATGAAAGGACCGAAATCCGACATCGCCGTACTTGGAACAACAGTAGGGCTGGCAGTGATTTTCAATCTTTCCGTTGCGGTAGAAGTCGGCTTGCTTATAGCATTGATACTCTTTATGCGTCGTGTGGCGGAGAATGCCAATATATCGGTTATGAGAGAAGAAGTAAGCGTGCTCGACGGTACGGATGTGGCAGGTGCTTCAAATGATGATAAACTCAATATTGAGAAAGGCGTAGAAGTCTATGAGATAGACGGACCGTTCTTCTTCGGTATGGCAAATAAGTTTGACGAAGAGATGCGCATAATAGGCGATAAACCTCTTGTAAGGATAATAAGAATGCGTAAGGTACCTTTTATTGATTCTACAGGACTTCACAACCTGCAGATGCTTATAGAAAAACTTAAAAAGGAGCATATACGCGTTATTCTTTCAGGAGTTCGTCCTAATGTGCTTAACAATATCGTAAAAAGCGGTCTGGATAAAGAGATCGGTTCTGAAAATATTTTCAGCCATATCAATGAAGCAGTGAAAAAAGCCAATATCGTGGCAGCCGAACTTCTTGAAAAAGATTTCACGGAATAAGAAAAAAATAAATCACCGACTAAATATATGATTCCCGCAGGGAAAGCGGCCGGTCTTCGGAAGGAGATTGCACGTTTTCCCTGCGGGAATCGTTTTATCTCCTTCCGGGAATCGGCCATACCGTGGGCGGGAATCTTCAGATATATGGATATAACAAAAAGAAGGATATGATCAGAAATCATATCCTTCTTTCTTTAATATATCAAGAGCTGTCTCTCTGTCGAGATAAAGCTGTCGTTTCAGATTGTCGAGCGAATCAAATTTCTGTTCTGCCCTGATAAAATCGATAAATTCTACATTGAGCTCCTTCCCGTAAAGATCGCCTTCAAAGCCGATAAGATTAAC
>CAMTON010000123.1 GCA_947074105.1 uncultured Bacteroidales bacterium | reverse complement strand
GGCTCAGATCTGAATTCCGAAGAGCTTCAGGTCATTCTTAATCAAAGCCGGAATATTGTTGATTTCCTTGATTCTTACCATACTCTTACACATCTTCCTGAACCTGAATTCTCCCTGATCAATGTAAAATCGCTATGTGAGGAGATGCTTGTCTTTCTCCGCAATGAGCCCGGAGGAAACAGACTTGATATCTTCTCCCCCGATATGACAATATATGCGGATAAGATGCAGATGCAGCTTATACTGGGAAATCTGCTCAGAAATGCTTTGCAGTCTATTGAAAACACGGAAGAGAGCAAAGTTGAACTAAGAGCATCGATATCTGACGGGAAACCGTTTATCACTGTCACCGACAACGGACCAGGCATACCGGCAGAACTCCAGGAATCAATATTTCTTCCTTTCTATACAACAAAGAAGAGCGGATCAGGAATCGGACTTTGCCTTAGCCGCCAGATAATGAAATTACATGACGGCAATCTTACTGTTTACAGTTGTCCCGAAAAGAGAATAACTCGGTTTACTATGGAGTTTTAATTCTCTTTCTGATATAAAGACGGAGAAACCCCAAATTGACTTTTAAAGCATTTACTGAAGTAAAAAGGATCTGCAATACCGATTTTAAATGCAATCTCTGAAATTGTCATATCTGTATTTTTTAATAATTCAGCTCCTTTTTTCATTCTCACAATACGGATATATTCATTGGGAGTATATCCTGTTATTCCTTTTACTTTTTTATAAAATACAGTACGTCCCAGATTCATCAATGATGCAAAACTCTCTACACTGAATTCAGGATCGGCAATATTTCTGTCCAGAACCAAATTCATTTTCTCTATGAATTTTTTGTCTGTTTCGGAAATACAGATAGTGGAGTGATCAGACTCTGGTTCTTTTGAAAATTTAGCCTTTAATTTTTCACGTTGTTCTATAAGATTCTTGATTCTCAGGATTAGATATTTCAGACTGAAAGGTTTGGTAATATAATCATCGGCACCCGATTCTATTCCGGTAATCTGCTTTTCCCGCATATCGAGAGCGGTCAGCAGTATAACAGGAATATGACTTGTAGTAAAATCATTCTTTAACTTGTGAGTGACCTCAAAACCGTTCATTTCCGGCATAAGGACATCACATAATATCAGATCATAATCATTTTCTTTAGCCTTTTTATATCCTTCTGCACCGTTAATTGCGGTATCTACACTGAAATATTTTGAAATCTCAGATTTTAAAAATTCAAGTATATCATTATCATCCTCTATTATTAATACCTTTCTGTTATTGAGTGATTCACATATCGAGAGATTAATCTTTTTATCATCTTTAGTCAGATATAATCTTTCGTCATTTAAAAATTCGATATCGTTTTTCAGAAAATCTTCAGGCTTATATACTTCAGAATTTACAGGTAATGAATAGCTGAAAACCGATCCTTTATCATCATTTTCCTCAAACCATATTTTACCGTTATGAATTTTAACTAATTCAGAACATAAATGAAGACCTATCCCCATACTGTTCGTTGAAAAGTTACTCTGCATAAAACTGCTGAATAATTCAGGCTGCTTATCTTTCGCAATCCCCACTCCGTTATCGCAGACTCTTATAACAATGAAGTTTTCATGATTTATGTATATATCAATCTCTATTATTCCTCCCCTGGGAGTATATTTAAACGCATTTGAAATAAGATTATATGTAATTTTCTCAACATGACCTTTGTCTATAAAAACTTTAAACATGTCTTTTTCGGACCTAAACCTATAGTCTATTTCATTAGCTATGGCCGAATCAGTAAACGAAGAATATATTTCATACACAAATGATATAATATCAGTTTCCTGAACAACAAGTTTAAGTTTATTATTTTGCATTTTCCGGAATTCGAGAATCTGATTAACCAGTCTCAACATTCTTCCGGTACTTTTATCCAAAGTCTTTAATTGGAGTAATGCTTCCCCCGGCATATTTCGTATGCCGGCAAGTTTCTCCGAAGCACACTGAATCAGTGTCAGCGGCGTACGGAACTCATGAGTAATATTTGTAAAAAAAGACAGCTTAAACTCCGTCATTTGATTTTCCAGTGCGATTTTCTGTCTTAAGCTATTAAAATTATAGTACAACTTCAGCATAAGGTAAATAAGAATGACAGCAGTTATAAGATAAAAAATAAATGCCCAGTAGGTTTTCCAGAAAGGAGGGTGAATTTTTATATGCAATACAGCTTCATTTTCACTCCATATTCCTATACTGTTACATGCCTTAACACGCAATTTATATTCCCCGGGTGATAAATTCTTATATGCGGCAAAATTAATAGATGACGGAATGCTCCATTCACGGTCATAATTATCCAGTATAAATGTATATTTCACCAAATCAGTTTTCTCATAATCAAAAATTGAGAAATCAACACAAAATGAGTTTTGAGAATACTCAAGATCGAGATTATCGGTATAAGAAATAGAATTTTCCAACAAAGATTCAGCATCTGTAGTCACCTCTTCCAGTCCGTTAACTTTCAAACTGGTGAAAGATACATCCGGGGATACTATTTCGGTATTTAATTTATCCGGATCAAGAACAATAAAGCCATGGTTCGTTCCGAAAAGGATATTCCCGTCCGACAGATTACAACAGCAATTTTCGCTGTATACATTACCCATGAAATATGAGGAAAAAAAATAATTGGCAAATGTTCCTCTTTCGGGGTAGAATCTTGAAATACCAAACTCTGTAGCAAGCCAGATATAATTGCTGTTATCTTCCGTTATTGAATATACTATATCATTTACCAATCCGTCTTTTGTACTGTAATGCCTGAATTCAAGAGATTCATAATCCGTTATATGACAAACAGAAAAGCCTTCGCCTGCCGTAGAGATATACATATTTCCTTTTTTGTCTTTAAAAATACATTTAACCTCATTGCTTCTTAACTTATTATTTTCTGTATTGTAAATCAGAAATCTATCCGGATTTTCTATTATGGAATCCGGATCAATTATATATATGCCGTCACTTGTTCCGATCCATAAATATCCGTTATCATCTTCTGTTATATCTCTTATCTGTCTTTGTCCGTAATTAGTATTTAAGAAGTGACGGAACTTATATGTACCATTCTCTTTATATGCCAGATCAAGGCCGTTTCCGAATGTACCTATCCACATCCGGCCTTTTTTATCTTTATGAAAACAGAATATATGATCAAAACCTAAAGAACAGGAATCATTTATCTGGTTCAGATATAATTTATCATCAATATATAATCCTCCGCCACGGCTACCTTTCCATATAAGACCGTCATCATCCTTTTCTACAGCATATATATTGGCTTTGTAATTTTCTTTCGGACGCTGTAGATTAAGATCGGAATCATAACAGTATAACGATCCGCTTCTTGTAGCAATCCATATATCATCATCTGATGTTTTTGATATCATTCGTACAGCATTTGATCTGTCTGTATAATAATGCTGATCGGGAAATATTCGCTTAGTACCCTCATTTAAGACTTTTAATATTGAAATTCCCGTAAATTCAGAACTTGTCCATATTCCTCCCTGATTATCTTCGGTTAAGAATAACAGATAATCCGATCCCAGCAGACCGCTTCCCTCTCTGTTTGAAGTTATATGCTGTATTGATTCTGTATTATCATTATAAACGAATATGCCGTTGCCGTATGTAGAAATCCATGTTAACCCTCTGTTATCCACTATTATATTAAAGCGTTCACGGTCTATATATCCAAGCTTTTCATTTGGTATAAGATCAAAACATTGTGTAACGCCTTCTTTCGATAATCTCCATAACCGTCCGGTCATATTATAGAGCCAGTAATTACTTTTATTGTCTTTTACATAACTTGCATTTACTATCGTTCTGTTTATTCCCGGAAGGAATTTATCTGCGTTTAAATCATATCTTATAATTCCCTGATTTGTCATAATATACCATATTCCGTCAATATTTATTGTTGACGAAACCTTAATATTGTCATATGGTATCAGAGACAGAATCTTAATTATGTTTTCATTTTCATCATAACACATTATTTCATTACAATATGAAATAAAAAAATCCCTGTTCCCGAAAGTTGTCATTTCGGAGAAATTTCCGTGTTTCATAAAAAACTGATCATTATTCTTATCTATGCGGTTCAATCCTTTTGCCGTTGCTATCCATATATTTCCGCCGGCTCCTTCAATTATATTATGAACATTATTATCTGAAAGATTATTCTGCTCTTTATTAAAAGAAACGGAACTAAAAGTTTCATTCTCATATGAAATTTTTCTACATCCGTTTTTATCATGCCATAACCATATGTCTCCGGCAGATGTTATGAGTTTATCTGAATACTTTTGTTCGTACTCTCCGTTTCCTGTATAATCGATAAAACGGTTATTTCGTAAATTGTAACATGAAAATTGTTGTGAAACTGTATAAATCCATAGAAAACCGTTAGAATCCTCTGTTATTTCTCCGACTCTGAGATCTGAGAGAGAAAGAGAATTGTTTTCCTCCGGTCTGTAAGTAATAAAAGAATTACTGTCGTAACGAGATAATCCGTTTAATGTACTTATCCATATGAAACCCTTAGAGTCCTGGTATATATATCTTACATTGTTATTGCATAATCCGTCATTTGTTGTGAGTTTTACCGATGATATTTCAATTGTCGGATATGCGTAGGTTATATGTAATGCAATAAAAATAAGAGATAGAATTATTGTATTAATAAATTTCATGGTAGTAAATGTGTGTTTTATGCAAATTTATCAAATATAGGCAAATAAGCAATTTCTCTCTTTTACATAAAAAAAGACGGATCGGAATAATCCGACCCGCCCTCACAAATACAAATTAATAAAACCTCAAGTTTCACTGCTAATTTATCTTTTAATAATTTGGATTCTGCATCTCCTGTTTCTGATTAGGAGTAAGGCTTTTCCCATCTTTAGTTATCGCATCAAGGAATGACTGTGGAATAGGACGCAAATAATGCTTTGACGCATCAAATGCCGCTTCCGGCTGTAAACTTCCGTCATTAAACGTCTTCCATCTTTTCTCAAGCTGTTTAGTTCTTGAAAGGTCTGTCCATCTCATTAACTCTCCCATCAGCTCTCTGGATCTTTCATTTAATATAAATGTCATAAATTTTTCGTCGTTTGAATTTGCGCCAAGTTCCGTATAGAACTCATATTCGGAATTGAAAATTTCATTGACTGATCCAAAAACAAGTCTGTCTTTCGTATCATCTGTAAGAGTTTCTGAAATATTATTTGATTCATAATATGTGTTAGTCTCACAATATATGGCAAATCCGTTTTTAAGGCCGCTTCCTCCGTCTCCTGCTATTCCTATTGTAGAATTCGTTTTATATGATTGACCGCCGTCGACATGTTTTTCACGGTCTTCACCGTCATAATATCCGGCACGTCTTCTGATTGCATTAATATAAGGAAGAGCTTTATCATATTGTCCCATTCGACCGTAGGCCTCAGCTACCATAAGGTAATCTTCCGCTGAACGGGCAAGAATACCGTCACGCTGACCGAATGCACTTGCTACAGAATTACGGGAACCATCACGGAACTTACTTAATGCCACAAAACGGGCTTTATTGCTATATGATCCGAAATTTCCGCGATCATCCAGACATGTAGACGTCTCTCCTGAAAAATATCTCACAAATGTATGTGGTGCCTGATAATTGATATTCTCATTGGTATATCTTGTATCTCCGGCTGAATTGACAATATATTTGATTGCAATTTCACCTCCCTCAAACTTAAAATCTTCGGCTGTTTTTCCTTCAGGAGCGTAATCTCCCCATACCGGCGCTCCTGATGGATTATTGCAACGGTATGTTGTTATGAAACTTTTCCAAAATCTTGAATCATTTACACGGTCAAAGATATCCAGGGAATAGTTTGTTGTTCTCATACGACTGAACTCACGGTCTCCTGATATATCTCGTTTACATCCTGCGAGATTCTGATAGATAGACGGATAATAAAGGTGAATCTGGTTTCCGTATCTTCCGTATGTTGTAGCATCGTCAGAAAATTGTGCTGCAAACACTACTTCGCTGACATATTCATTAGCACCGTTGGCACCCTTGTAATCCCATAATTCTACAAAATCATTGCAAAGCGGATTTTTACCGATAACATATTCTCCGTATGTTATGACATTCTGCAGATCCTGATTTTTATAAGCTGAATTCCAGTCATCGTTAATTTCGCTTGCTCTGAAAAGTGATGCTTTAGCAAGAAAATGAGCTGCCACGGCTTTTGTAGCGCTACCCGTTCTTTCCGCTTTCTCCGGAAGATTATCATATGCTTTCTTTAGATCGTCAATAATCACTGCATAAACTTCTTCAGCTGTTGACCTGCTGAATTCAGTCTGTGCTCCTACTACCGGTTCCGTTATAAGAGGTACTCCTCCGTATTGAGACACAAGTCTGAAATAATTAAATCCTCTGAAAAAATGGCCCTCTCCCAATCTGTTATTATAAGTAGAAGATGTATTGTCATAATATAAAGGGACATTCTTTATCATAGTATTCGCTGTTGCTATTCCTGAATACATATTATCCCACAGATGAGGAATACCTTCACCACCGGCTTTATATGTTGTTGCGGAGTTCAACTGAGAAGAGTAGTTGTTATATGCTGCTTCAGATGCGTCATTTCCGACACTGAATTCATCAGTACCATACTGCTGCATTGTATATGCCCATGTATAAGCAAAATGATACTCCAGATTCTGATAAATACCTATACTCATTTTATCAAGTCCTTCTGATGTCTCGAATGACTGAGTACTTTCCTGTGTTATCAGATCCTCATCCAGGAAATTGGAATTACATGAGGTAATAGAAGATAAGATCGCGAAAGCGATAACTCCTGAAAGATGGTTTTTATATTTATTCATTGTTATTGTCTCTTTATATGTTATAAACTGAAATTAATTCCCAGAATAAAGCTTCTGTTAAATGTTGAACCTCCAAGATCCGGATCGATATAATCAATCTTAGAGTAAATAAGCCCCGGATTCATGCATTGAGCATATATCTTAAGATTATTAATTCCATACTTCTTCATGTTATTAAATGTATATCCCAAAGAGACATTTCTGATTTTTATAAATGAACCGTCCTGATAATTCATAGCGCTTTTATAGGTATCACCACTTTCACCATTTGTTCCCGGAGCATAATATTCTGCATTTTCATTTGTTCCGGCAACCCAGTAGTTCAGTTTTCTCATAGCAAAACGTCCTGACAGAGTTTCCTGTCCAACAAGCTGAGTAAAGCCCCATCTTGAATAAATGAAACATGATAATTCCCAGTTTTTATAAGATATTACATTATTGAAGCCGCCAATCCAGTCAGGGCGTGCGCATCCGACAAATGTTCTGTCATAGTTAGGATCGATTTCTCCGTCAGGAACCCCGTCTTTACCGCTGATATCCTTGATTTTGATATCTCCGGGTACTCGTCCGTATTTCGCAGCTTCTTCAGCTTCACTTGTCTGCCATATCCCGTCATACTGATAATCGTAATACATTCCTATACTCTTACCTACCCACCAGCCGTTAGTTATATCTTCGGTGATTCCGTCAGCAAGTTTTGTAATTTTACTTTTGTCTTTTGAGAATGTAATTGTTGAATACCAGTTGAAATCTCTGGTTTTGATATTATGTGTATTAAGAGTTATATCGATACCCTTATTTTCTGTCTCCCCTACATTATCCCATGTTTTAAGATAACCTGTAACTGAAGGCAGTGATTTTTTCATAAGGATATCTGATGTTGTAGATTTGAAGACATCCACATTTGCACTTATTCGACCGTTAAATACGGAAAAATCCACACCTAAATTCCACTGTTTTGTTTTTTCCCAGCCCAGCTCTGAATTTGCCATTACGACTGGATCTTTTGCTGATGCATCTGATGCTATATAACCGTTCTCTATAGATGATCCAAAATGATAGAAAGTATTGGTTACAGCACCTTTTGTTCCGTAAGCGTCAATAGCAGAATTACCTGTTACCCCGACGCCTGCACGAAGTTTAAGCTGATCTACCCATGAAGCATTTTCCAGAAATTCTTCCTGATCGATTCTCCATCCCAGCGCTGC
>CAMTON010000122.1 GCA_947074105.1 uncultured Bacteroidales bacterium | reverse complement strand
TTTTTCAAGAGCAATGATAAGTTCTTCCTGTTTCAGCTTCAGTTTTCTTTCTGTAATAATATATCGTATGAAAAGAGCACATAAAAGCATCATCACAATAAGGATAATGGTGATATATTCCTGATATTTTTTGATTTTTCCCTCAAGCTGATCTTCAATGATTTTTTCTGACGGAAGAACATATTCGCGTATTCCGAATTTCTTAAGATTGCTTTTATTAAAATGATAGACATTTCTGGTCGGTATTATCTCCGGAGAAACATAAGAGGTCTCAAAACATTTGATAAGATTGTCTGCTATCATTTCAACATCAAATTTATAGTCAGGCACATAACCTCCTATTGCTACATCACTGATTCCAAGTCCGGTAAGTGAGAAAACAGGATTAGGATTATCTTTTGTAATAAGATCCCGTAAAGTATGTTTTGAAAGATAAAGTCCGTTATTGTTTATTCTCCAGGTACCGATAAGTATTACAGAGTTCTGAGAAAGGTTAGTTATTCTGTGTTTTATTGAATTTACTCCTTCAAAGCGACAATCAAGCAGAGTGAGATCTATTTCAGGAAACTTTTCTTTCATCTCCTGTTTAACAAGAGTCTGAAGCACAACGCCACCATAGGAGTTATCAGATATGAAAGCGACATTGGAAACATCGGGATAAATATGTTTTATAAGTTTTATGTTAGCTTCGATATCATATTCATTTATGAATCCCCCGCCCATATTCACCTGCGTACAATCATTCCTGACACTGAAGAATGAATAATCAGTATCATTCTGTTTGCAGGGAAGTCTCAGCACATTATCACTTGCAAAGGAAACAAAAAGAGGAACATCCCTGCAAAGTGAATCCTGATTAAGATATGCACACCATGCTTCCTGCCCCAGAACAAGTATGGCGCGAAGATTATCGTCGTCATATTTTTTAAGCAATTTCTGCATTTTCTCTTTCCATTCGGATATCGTATAAATATTACTGTATCCCAGATCTTCTATAAAGATTCTTTCGTTATGTCCTCTTTCATCAAAATGACGTTCAAGATCTTTTATGAAATTTGCAGTCCTGTAATTATCAGGATTGTAGGATGAAAGAACAAGAATATATGGATTAGAGGAGATATTGCCTTTTTCCTGAGAAAACAAAAAACTGAAAGGAAATAATAAGATTAATATAAAAATTATAAACAGGTGTCTATTCATGAATAAAATGATCTTTAAATGCATTAATGTGTCAATCCCGCATTCAAGGAAATATAAAATGATTAACAATGATTTACAGATTGTAAATCAGATTACACTAATATATTTCGGTGGTTTCCCGGAAAAAATATGCAAAACAAAATTAAGCATATTTATTCTTATAACAGTCTAAGATAAAGCATTCTTTCAATACTGCAATTGATTTGGCATGGGTTTAAATTAATAAAATTTAATCTACATATTTTATCGCCGTACAGTTGCCATATTACCACCGTGCAGTTGCGATATCGCAACCGTACGGTGATAATAAAAGATATGAATAATATATATTATTATTTACATTTATCAAGAATGATCCGGACAAGATCGGCATCAACGTTTCTGTTTTCTCCGAGTTTCCATTTTCTTGATCGCCATCTTTCAACGATTTTGCCGGAAACCGATTCCGGAATATCATTGCCTGACAATGATGTGCGGATATCAAGTGATTCGAAGAATTCACGTGTACATGCAATTGTGTTGTGGATTCTTTCTTCAAGTGTACCTGAAGTTATACCCCATACACGTTCACCATACTGAAGTATCTTATCGCCTTTTTCCTCCTTAAGAACTTCCATGACACGAGGCATCACTATTGCCAGTGTAACTCCGTGCGTAAGGTTGGTATATGCCGTTATTTCATGTCCTATCATATGTGTCACCCAGTCTTCCTCAATACCCATAGAGATAAAACCGTTCAGCGCCATGGTTGCGGAAAGCATAAAATCTGCCATGGCATCATACGACGGTTCAGGTTTCATCAGCTCCGGAGCAATCTCAACGAGAGACTGAAGGATACCTTCGGCCCAGCGATCCATCAGGCGGCTCTGTCCGGTTTTTGTAAGATACTGTTCAAGAGTATGTATGAAAGTATCAATTATTCCGCATGCGATCTGGAATTTCGGAAGTGAATAAAGAATTTCAGGATCAAGGATAGAAAATTTCGGGAAATCGCCCGACATGACAAGTTTTTCATGTGTTCTTTCTACCGTTATAACCGCACCGTTGTTCATCTCTGAACCTGTAGCGGCAAGCGTAACAATAGTGGCAAGAGGAGTATATTCGGTGATTATCTTTCTGTTTGTAAGAAGCTCATATTCATCGCCGTTGTATTTTATGGCTTTAGATATGAATTTTGTGCCGTCGATCACGGAGCCTCCGCCTATTGCAAGAAGAAAAGTGACATTTTCTTTTCTTGCCGCTTCAACACCTTTCATTAGTGTTTCGAAACGCGGATTAGCCTCTATGCCCCAGAACTCGGTATAATCGTAGCCTTCAAGAGCTTTCACTACCTGATCGTAAACTCCGTTTTTCTTAGCGCTTCCGCCACCGAAAGTCAGCATTATCTTTTCATTTTTGGAAAGCAGCTGAGGCAGCTGTGCAATTGTGTCTTTCCCGAAAACTATTTTTACGGGATTTTCAAATGTGAAATTTTTCATAATGATTTTCTTTCTTTTAAACGGATATGACAATAAAACCCGCATTACGGATTTTTGTTTTAATTTATTTCTGCGCTTCCTACGAAGCCGATACTTCTCCGTTCCATATCTTAAGATATCTGCGGGCGACATCGATATTGTTGTGATGGCGAAGCACATATTGTATGCTTTCCCGGGAAAGGCGGTCCAAACGTTCAGGATGAAGAACAAGTTCTTCGAGTTTGCGGTAAATATCCTCTTCATCGGGCAGAACATTGATAATCGGAAATATCTCTTTCTCTCCGAGAATCTCATAATTTTCAGGTTCTCCGCCGCTTACGGCAATAAGACCTTTTGACATCCCCAAAAGAGCGTTCATAGCAGGAGTATATGAATATATCTGATCAAGAATTACATCGGAATCGGCAAGCATCCTTTTATATTCCTCATACGGGACTGACACGGCTTTCAATACATTGCATCTGTCGGGATAATCGCGGTGCAGACGGTCGAGAGCTTTTTCCATTATATCGGTACCTTTTACGGTAGTCCTGTCGCGCTGTATTCCGATAAAGAAATTCACCTTTCTGTCAGGTTCCGTGTTTCCCGATTTCTCTTTTTCTTCAAGACGGTGCATCTTAGCGATATCTATCTGAGAATGTTCTATCGAAAGAGGTGTAAAGAATGTCTTGTCCTTAAATTGATCGATATAAGAAGCATAATATTCATAAAGACAGCAGGTTATGCCGTCGCAGTCGTTTGCTATGTAAATATTGGCTTTCTGTTTATCGGTTCCTATCCAGTCTTTTATCTCTTTTCTGTTATAAGGTGTGTCGCGCTCTTTTTCGAAAATATTGAAATCGCAGTAACGAAAAGTCTTACCATCAAGACAGGTCTTTATCCAGTAGTAATCCGCGCCGTTGGCTCCCATAAATATCTTTTTGTTATTACGGCGCAGATATTTATATATCAGAATATTCTTATCTGCCCTAACATCGAAAAACACGGGATTTATGATCTGAACCACATCATATCCTCTGAGTTTCGGCAATATAGAAAGTATCTGGCGTACATAATCCAGACTGCCAAGTTTAGTATAGCTTTTTCTTTTTAAGGTGATATCTCTTTTATAATCTTTCCAGAAGTCACCATCGGAAACGACACATACTTCATGGCCGAGTTCTCTCAGACCTGAGGCAAGTGACCAGTGAAGATTGCTGTATTCTCCGAGAAGAAGGATTTTCATATATGAAGCAGGATATTGAAGTTTATCGGATTAATTTATAAAAACGCACATGCCCTTTTATTCCCGAAAGGGCGAAAGGAAGATTTTTTATTTTCTGTCTTGCCTCTACCGGCATTGATAACAGACGGAATAATGACAGCGGTCTTAACGGTGATTCCGAAGTAAGACGTTTGGTCTTCTCTCTCTTTTCATGTCTTGCTATATTTATAATGAAATTAGCGATTTCAAGGGCGTAAATGTCGCGCTCAAGTTCAAGACCGGAGATCCCTGAAATGGATCTGTATATTTCAAGCGCAGAATAATAAAGGTTATAAAGTGACGTTAAAGATATTGACGCAGTAATTGAGCCGCTTCGTAGATAATAGAAATAACGGCCGTAAGGCGATGTGTAATATACTTTTGATTTTGTTATCAGACGGTATGTAGTATAGATATCTTCATAAGTTTTTTTTTCGGGGAAAAGTATATCACAAAAAAGAGAGCGTCTGAATATCTTGTTGCATGCGTAATTGTGGTAATGACCTTTGTTTTTTACCCATGCCGCGAAAACCGAATCAGAGGAAGTGAATTTCTTCTCTTCGAAAGTCAGCAGATTCTCTTTCGTTGAACCGAAATATTCGGCTATCGGAAATTCAAGAATGTCGATATCGGGATTTGCTTTTACTATGTCGGTATTTTTGCCGTAGGTATCGGGAGAGACTGTATCATCCGAATCTATAAAGGTGATATACTCGCCTTTGGCATTACTGATACCTGTGTTTCTTGCTCCGCTGAGTCCGCGGTTTTCCTGACTGATATACGTTATGCGGCTGTCACGTCGGGAGTATTCCTCACAGATTGCTCCGCTGCCGTCGGTACTGCCGTCGTTGATGATTATAAGTTCGAAATCGCAGGACTCCTGATTAAGAACAGAGTCAATTGAAGCGGCTACAAAGCCTTCGACATTATAAACCGGCATTATTATAGAAAGTATCGGATTTGGCATAACGTGTTATTAATGAGTTTTTCATCTGCGGCAAAGATAAAAGGAATGTTTTTCAAAAGATGCTCCAAAAGAGTATATTTGTTTTTAAATGATTATTTCAAATTTGATTCATGAGTTCTGAAAGTGCAGAAAATATAAATATAGAGGAGAAAGGCGCGGAAAAACAATACCGTGATATCCTGAAATATACCGGGCTTTTCGGAGGTGTGCAGGGGCTTAATATGGCAGCAGGCATAATAAGAAATAAGCTGACGGCTCTTATTCTCGGCACGTACGGATATGGTTTTATATCGATATATAATTCGGCATCGGCACTTATCAATAATTCTACAAACCTGGGGATTTCTTTTTCTTCAGTAAAGGATCTTTCAAGGATCTGGCATGATGAGGATGAGGCAGCCGCGCGCGATTATGTCGATGTCATCCGCTTCTGGGCCTTGCTTGCTTCACTACTGGGAATAATTGTCTGTTTCCTGATGGCCGGATATCTGAGTGAACTCTCTTTCGGAACCGCAGAGAGAATCAACGATTTCAGGATACTTGCTTTCGTTGTCGGTCTGACAACATTTTCGGCTACTGAACTTTCAATATTAAAAGCAGTGAGACGCATCTCTGATGTGGCACGCATATCGCTTTACAGTGCGGTAAGTTCGATATTCATAGTAATACCGGTCTATTATCTTCTGAGAGAAGACGGTATTGTGCCCGGGTTGCTGCTTCTTGCAATCGGAGTGGCGATGATAACCGCTTATTATACGTTCAGACTTTATCCGCTCAGAAGAAGCATATTTGACGGTTCAAATCTCAGAAAAGGAATACCGCTTGTCAAACTTGGTCTTTCGTTCATCATAGCCGGTGTGTTCGGTTCGGGAGCGGAATATCTGATAAGGGCTTATATGTCGAATGTCGGAGGTGTTGACGAGGTGGGTCTTTATAATGCCGGTTATGCCATAAGCGTAACTTATATGGGAATGATATTCGTAGCGATGGAGAATGATTATTTTCCAAAACTTTCCACTTTATGCGATAAGGTGAAAGAAAGAAATTCGCTGATGAACAGTCAGATAGAGGTTGCTCTGTGGCTTATATCGCCGATGATAGCAGGATTGCTTCTTTTTATGCCGGTAATACTGCCTTTGCTGTACAGCGGGAAATTTCTTCCTGCCCAGGATATGATTCTGTGGACCACGATGTATATGTTTTTTAAAGCTCTTATTCTTCCCGTGGCATATCTTACTCTTGCCAAGGGAGATTCGATAGCATATATGATACTTGAACTTATTTATGACCTGTTTTTCGTAGGCATTTCAGTTCTTTGTTATTCTGTATGGGGACTTAAAGGGCTTGGTATATCTCTTTCGGTTGCGGGATTTTTCGATCTTATTCTTATCGGTGCATTTGCATACAGGCGCTATGGTTTCGTATATTCACGGAGGATTGTAATAACCGTAGCGGTTCAGCTGCCGTTTATCATCGCTATGATTCTTCTTTTTCAATATGAGAGAAATATAGTTTCATGGATTGCAGGGTCACTGATTACGGCTGTCATAGTATCATTGTCCGCATATTTTCTGAATAAGCGTACGGATATCATTTCAAAAATCATGATTCGCACCGGACTAAAAAAATAACCTGCCATGCAAAACGGATTCAAATATAAGATCAGCATACTTATGGCATGCTACAACAGTGAAAGATATATAAGGGAAACTCTTGATTCTCTTGTATCGCAGTCTCTGAAAGATATTCAGATAATCTGCATCGATGATGCTTCGACCGATAACACCGTTAATATAATAGAGGTTTATCAGAGAAAGGATGACCGCATTTCGCTGATATGTCAGCCTAGGAACGGCGGACAGGCAAAGGCCCGGAATAAGGGTCTTGAGATTGCAGAAGGTGAATTTATCACTATGGTCGATAGTGATGATGTTCTTTCTGAGGATTCGCTTGAACTTTTATATAATGAAGCTGAGAAGTCGGAGGATACGGATGCGGTGCTTTTCAGCCTTGTGCATTATTATGAAGACGGTCACCGTAATGTTCCTTATGAAATGAGAAATACAAGGAGAGAGATGTCCGGTCGTGATGCTGCGTTCTCAAGCCTAAGCTGGGATATTCACGGATGTTATGCGATAAGAAACGATATTCATAAGAAATTCCCGTATGATGAGTCATGTAAACTTTATGGTGACGATAATATAACACATATACATTTTCTTCATTGCAGGAAAGTGAGGGTTTCAGACGGAAAATACTATTACCGTCAGCATGAAAGATCGGCAACTCACAAGGTTTCTGTTCTTGCATTCGACTGGATCAAGGCAGCCGACAGTCTGAGAAATATGCTCCGTGAACTTAATGTAGATGAAGAAATGCTTGTAAAACAGGAAAATATAAGATGGGGTATCATTGTCGACAGACTTATTTATTTCCTTAAGAATAAGAATAAGTTCAACGATACGGAAAAGGAGGAGATCAGACAGATTCTGCGTTCTGCATTTGCCGACAGCCGTACAAAATCGCTTTATCCGAAATATAAATATAAGCCGGGATATTCACCGGCACTTGGCAATTTCAGCCTTTTTCTTTTTCAGGTCAGGATATATTATACGTTAAGACGTCTGATGAAAGCAGATTTATAAATAATCTGAAATTTAATCTTAACGTAACAAAACCGGATAATTAAAATATTACTATTAAAAAGATTAATAGTAATTTTAGCCGCAGTAAAAAAAAATTCTTTTCTGTTCAGAGAAAAGATAACAGAAGATATAGTATGAAAAGAAACTTTACATTAATTCTTTCTTTGTTTTTGGCGATAAACATTTTTGCCGCAAATGATCAGGCAAAATATGTTTTCTTCTTTATCGGCGACGGTATGGGTCTTA
Source organism: uncultured Bacteroidales bacterium (assembly GCA_947074105.1). Classification (GTDB taxonomy): domain Bacteria; phylum Bacteroidota; class Bacteroidia; order Bacteroidales; family JAUNSR01; genus JAUNSR01. The sequence goes on along the minus strand of CAMTON010000122.1, from coordinate 492 downwards.
ATCAGGTAGCTATGACAGAAATGTTTAAGGCACAGAAAAATGACGGAAAAATAGGTGCTGAAACTTTATGTTTCACTCAGTTTCCTTATACCGGGCTTGCCAGAACTTATTCTACGGATAATTCAATAACAGATTCGGCAGCGGGCGGGACCGCTCTTGCTACGGGAAAAAAGACAAAGAATGGTACGATCAGTATGGACCGCGAACATAAAGTCCCATTAAAGACAATCGCTGAAAGAGCAAAAGAAAAAGGGAAAGCAGTCGGAATAATGACTTCGGTAAGTGTCGATCATGCTACACCGGCGAGCTTTTATGCTCATACTCCTTCAAGATCTATGTATTATGAGATCGGTAGTTTCATTCCGGGATCGCAGTTCGATTTTTTTGCGGGCTCAGGTTTCCTTTCTCCGGATAAAAAGGATGATTCGTCAAAAGAAAATCTTTTTGATATGTTCAATAAAAGCGGTTACAAAGTGATCCGCGGCATCGAGA
>CAMTON010000121.1 GCA_947074105.1 uncultured Bacteroidales bacterium | reverse complement strand
ATTGTGTAACAAACTGCATGGATTGTGATGAATCGCCAGAAAGTTATATGTCACAACAGGGAAGACCTTATGAATTTGAGATGAAGGATTGGCTCTCAGAAGAAGAGATTTCTGATATAAAAGAATTTTCAAATCCTGAAGAGAATAATGACATCGATGACTCACCTGATGAAGAAGATGACATGTTACTCAATTTCTATGAAACAAATCCAATAGAAGAAAAATTGCCGGAATTTCCGGAAAATATATTACAGTAAAAACAGGATAAGAAGGACCGGGATGACCGGTCTTTTTTTTTTGCCATTTGGGATATAAAATAGCAAAATGTCAAAATCGTATTTTTCGCGGATTTTGTAAATATATTAAAAAATCATTTTTTTTTCTTCTCAAAAAAAATTTAAATAAAATTATTGTCCCATTTGTCCCATTTGGAACATTTCTTATTTAATTAATTAATAATAAGATATATATATAGTTATTTAAGTGGGACAAACCATTTTTAAGCTGTCCCACCTTGTCCCACTAAATAGTCATAAAAACACTAAAATGAGATAAAAGTGGGACAAAAAAAACTATTTGTCCCACCTTGTCCCATCTGTAAATTGTTGATATACAGCAATGTTGCCAGGTGTGCCAAGTGGGACACACAAAAAAAAATTCGTGAGATAATTTCAAAAAAAATATGTTTTTTTCCTGTGTTTTTCTTGTTGTGTTTAAAACGTTAAATTCGTTAATTCTTAATATTTTGTAGCAATTTGCTACAAAAAGAAAGAAAAACGAGATGATTAAAGTTGTACCTTCGTAATTACTACCTATTCCTACTTTTGCGTGTCAGCATAAAGACACTACATAAAACACTATAGAGTTTATTAATTAATCACCTGTTACACTATTATGAATACCGTTAATCGCGCAAAGGATGTCCTTACCGTGGCATTATCCGTATCTCCTATCCTTAAAGAATTTATTGTCGCTACAAATAATAAATCCGACATTATTACTCCGCAAAAGAAAGACTTCCTGTGGATGCTCGTAAAACAACATCTGATTGTCGATCCTGAAGGATGGAAGCCTTATAATACGTCTGATAATGATTCTAAGATTTATATTCAGCTGCTTAACTGTCGTGGCCATAAGACTATGACAAATCAGCGAAATAAGAGCAGCAATGCTCCGGGACGAACAAAGAGTCAGGAAATGTATATCGATACGACTTTCAGATATACTCTATCGAAAACCGGCGAAAAGGTTATCCGTGATTTTCTGTCTAAGAACTTCAAGGAAACTTTTCACACCTTTATGCTTGCCTCTTTGATGGCGAACAAAGGGGAATCGAGTATGTCGATTATCCGCCGTTTCCTTGTTTCCTTCGATATTCCTGAAGATTTTATCACTATCGATATGCTGAAAAAAACGTGGCAGCGCAGCATGAAATCAGCCTGGCACAGATCACGCCAGAAGCAGTTTCTCGATTACGGAGATATGTACTGTGCCGCAGTGCATTAATCGATAAATAATCGCTCCCCTTAATGCTACTCATATAATTATGAAGTTTTTTCGGAAAAATTCGCTCCCCTTAATGCTACCGTAAAAAATAGACTATCTCATGCTAAAAAAAATATTGAAAATCTCTTATCTGCGTCAATCGGCGATAAGATCCTTTATGATCATTGATGATAAGATCAGTCTTATCTCAGATCAGCCTTTTCTTGATCTTGATCTTATTTCTTCAAAAACTTCTTTCAAAAATTCTTCAAAACTCGATTCTGCCGGAACGATTTACACCATTTCTCTATCAGGAATGCTTAAATCCGCTGATCCGGAGTTCAGATCTGCTGCCGCTATGGGTGTGATACTTAAGATCACGACAGCTGACGGATATGAATTTATCGCCGGAACTGAAGATTTTCCTCTTACAGGATCGGTTGCCGTCAACATTCCGGCAATGGCTAAAGACGCCGCAGGCTATAATTTTTCTCTGTCAGGCAGACAGCTGCACGACATCTTTCCTTTATTATAAGCATTATATGGCTCTTTAGTCCCGATGCAGCTGCAGAAATGTAGATAACATTGCACTAAAGAATTCATCACATGCTACACATTCACAATCTGCTAACAGGCATTTTTCTGATTGATTCTATTAGCTCTCTTGATTATCTGCCCTTGGTTGCATCGTTTCTCAAGGGCGAGAATCAGGGTTCTAGGCTAATTCCTGAATCACGTCAGTTTCAGGATGGACAGACACGCTATGAAGCTCATATCGCTCCTTTGTATTCCGCTGAAGGAAATAAAGGATATAATGTAGGTTTTTCATGGTCAGACTGGTATCCTGAAGAAATCAAAGAAGAAAGCGTCGCGATTATCACAATCACGGGCGTAATAACTAAATATTCATCATGCGAAAATTACGGGATGCAGAACTATGTATCTCTACTTAACCGCTGCTATGCTAATGATAAGATCAAAGGAATTATCATTTCTCTTGACACTCCGGGCGGAGAAACAAGAGCTATGACTCAGATGATCGACACTATCGAAGGGCGTAACAAGCCGGTTGTCGCGTATGTATCTGACGGCTGCTATTCTGCCGGTGTCGGAATCGCTTCTGCGTGCGACGCGATATTCGCAAATAATGAATTTGCCGGCTACGGCTCAATCGGAACGATGCAGACTCTTATCAACAAACAAAAATATTTTGAGAAAGAAGGTATCGACATCATAGAGCTGTATGCGTCCGCTTCAAAAGATAAGAATCAGGAATTTCGCGATATTATAGAAGGAAAAACCGAAAACGCTATAAAACGTCTTGACGCTGTAAATACCTATTTTCTTGACAGCGTACAGAAAGGTCGCGGAGAAAGACTTACAGCTGATCGCGCAGAATGGGGAACCGGGAAAACATGGCCGGCTCCGGATGCTCTTAAAATGGGGCTGATCGACGGCATAGACACACTTCGAAACGTAATCGATTCATTTATTTAATATAGACTTACTTATGAAATTAATTAAAGACGATGCTTTCGCGGCTATGCAGGCATCGATAAACCATTACCAGGCTATTGTCTCTGCTGCACGTGAAGCAGACGCTACAATCGCGGAAAACGCAGGCGCGGAAGAGCTTCTTTCAGCTCTTTTGGCAGGTGCTTCGAATTCCGACGAAACAGCATCTCTTCAGAGCCAGCTTGAAGAAAAAGCTACCGAACTTACTAATCTACAAACAGAAAACGCAACTCTGAAAGCTCAGATTGAAGCTCTTGAAAACAAACCGGCTACTCCGGTTAACGGCGGTCTTGCACCACAGCAGGGAGAACCTACAGGTGTAGAAAAAGACGCTCTTGAGACTATCAGCCATGACTTTTCAGAAGATCCTATTTCAATGATCGCGGCTCTTAAGGAGAACGGATTCATTTAATCAATAACCAATAAAAACACACTATTTATATGCCAGCAATGAACATAGACTCTCTTAAGAGAGCAAACGAACAATATCAGGGCGTAGTTTATACTTTGCCTCTTGTAGCACTGCAGGAAATGGCTGCTGCACTGAAAATGAATATCATTTTCGTAGATAAAGAAGACGTAATCATAAACCGTCGCCGTGCGGCAGGTCAGATGCGTCCTTATTTTCCGGGATGTACTGACAACGAAAAAACAGAATTGATGAAATTTGTTGAAATGAGATTGAAGGTTGATAAAATCTATTCTGAGATCGAGGACAACGTAACTAACTACGAGGATAAAAAGATTTTCTCTAATGCAGGTGAAGTGGTTGATAACAAGACTAAAAAACATCCTGCTGAATTTGAAATGATTAAAGCTAATATCCAGAGCTTCGGTGAAGATATTTGTGCAGCAGCATGGTTCGGAGAAAGAGACATTACAAAAAAATCGCCTCTTGCAGGATTTAACGGTGTATATACTGTTATGGATCTTCTTAAAACTGCAGGATATATCTCTGAAGAAGAAGGCAATCTTGTAGAATCAGGCGCGATCACAGCTCCTGCAGATTCTACTTCTACTGCCGCTTATGATAGCCTTGTAGAATGGATCTCTTCTGCTTCATCTTTCCTTCTAAGCGGTGACGTTCAGCTTTTATGTGCTAAAAGCGTTGTTTTCGCAGCGAAAAAAGCATACAAAAACAAAGTGAAAGCACATAAGGATCCGACAATGGCTGAATTCCTTGAAGCACTACGCGATGATACTTTCGCTCCCGGTCTTGAAGTTTCTTTCCATGATGCACTTGGAACAGGATCTCGCATGATCCTGACTAAAAAAGGCAATATCGACCTTGGACGTCAGACAGGCAAAGGTGCAGAATTCTGTCAGGTGCGTAACTACTCTAAAGATCCTAATGAAGTCCAGTTTTGGATTCAGGATGCTTTCGGTACTCGTATCCGTGACGTACATAAAAAAGTATTTATGACTAACGAGCAGACAAATACGGCTCCTGCAGGTCTGTACGGAGATTATACTCCTGCTTAAGTTTATAGTTTAACCGGCTCCGCCGCCATTGGCGGGGCTTTTTTTATATCATTACTACTACTATGACAAATATTAAATCAACAAGCCTTTCTCCATTATTGCGCAAGCCGGGCGAAGTCAATATGCCGGGTATGAATAATTATATATTGTTCGTTCCTGCTCATTATGTAACATCAACTCCGGTTGTAAACGAAGAAGACGGCACAGATCCTGTTCTTAAAGGTCTTTTTGTATTCAAGTCAGAAGAATATAACTTCCGTTATGTTGATTGTGCTACAAAATCGGTAGGGCATACTTCATCAATTCAGGGCGAAGAAGGCTCAAGATCCTTCCTTCAGAAAGGTGATTTCTTCCACCCGGGTGCAAAAAAAGAAGTAGTCCAGTTTGCCGCTGAAGTCGCTAACACACCTGGCTACTTAATTATGTCAACGAAAAGCGGTGAACAGATCATGATCGGTCAGCCCGGCAATCCTGTGACGCTTCTTTCTGACGGAAATCTCGGAAAGGCGGCTACAGACGCAAAAGGCTTCACGTTCAATTTTGAATGGGACGCTCCTGTGCCGGTCTACTATCTTGAAAAAGCGATTGATATCGAAACTTTGAAAGGATAAGCGGCTTATGAGAACACAAGTCCTGAACTGGCTTAAGAACCCCGATCGCTGCTATGCGGACGGGGTTCTGTTGTTTGAAGCGATAGCTTCTGACGACTATAAATCGCGATATCTTGATTATTTCAAGAAAAAGACGGATATAAATATGCTTATATCCAAAATCCGCGCTCTGCTTCCTTCAGTCCCGGAATCTGAAAAAACTATTCCTGAACAGCCTGAAATTATCATTTCTAAAACGGTACGACCGGAAAATATCCCGGCTGAAAAACAGCCTTTTTATGATCGTATCACTGAAATACGTCCGCTTCAGGCTTCGCTGCATTCAGAACTGTCAATCGAGGCTAATCCTTCAAAACGAAAAGTTATTGTTGAAGATCTTCTGTCGCTTGAGTCTGAAAGACACGAAATGTGGCAGAAAATTGATGCAAAGGAGGAATCTCTTGTTCCCGGATCTGAAGAAAATCCTCTTGAACGCGGCGCGCGTCTGATGAAACGTCAGAAGCAGCTTAAACAGAATATCGCGCGTGGGAAATGCTCTCCCGAAAAACTGTGCAGATATGAGGCAGAACTTGCCTCTATCAATGACGAACTAAAACTTTAATATTATGGCAAGAAATAATAAGGAGCTGCTTGCTTTGCGACTTTTTTCGAATAAGGAAAGTGTAAAAAATTCGCTTTCTCTTGATGAACTGGAGACAAAGGCTCGCTGGATGTATATCATGACAAAAAAGCTCGACAATCCGCTTATTCCTAATAAAAACCTCCTTCAACTCCTTACTTCCGGTGTTGATGGCGCGTGGTCTCCCGTATCTCAGTCAACCGCTTATGCTGATATATCTTCCGTAAATGAGCTGCTTGGCAATGTGAAAATTGCTTCGAAAGCATGGATAAGATATACGATCGTGGAAGGATGCAAGCGAGCTTACGAAGTTGCTGAAGCGCAGGATGATGCCGCAGGAATGGCTGCCGCGCTTGATAAAATGGGGAAATATACCCGTGCGGACAAAGATGACGATGCTCTTGACTTCTCGCAGATGTTACCGCCGGTATTCGAACCGACTGATGACGTGACCGTGCTTGAAGGGATCACCGCTATGCCGGACATTGAGGACAGACGCGCACAGCTGCGATCTCTTCATAAAGGAAAACTTCAGGATTTTGCAGAAACTATTGATGTTGATGATGATGACGACGATGAATGATCTTCCGGGAATCCTGTCTGTAGATAATCTTCACCGGCAGGCAACACGAATGAAGAAATTTTTCAATCGTGGCCAGCGCGATACAATGGCGATATCCGCGCATGATGAATATGATATTTGTTCCCGTGGTTTTGGTAAATCTGAAGGTATCGACGCTCGTTTCATTATCAGAAATGTGTGGTCGATGCCCGGCTCTATGGGCGCGCTTGTTTCACCTACTTACTCGAAGGCGTGGGCAAATACGCTCCCGGCTATCTGTCACGCGTTAAAATCATGGGGATATCTCCCGGATGTACATTATTTCGTAGGTCGAAAAGCTCCTGCTTCAGCAGGATTCGCGCTTCCAAAGCGAATGCCATTGCGCGACGCATGGTCTAATTGCATTCACTTCTGGAATGGGACGATTCTTGTCATTTTATCGTTTCAGAACGGGATGTCCGCGAATTCGATGTCACTTGATTGGGTGATCGGACCGGAAGCAAAATTTCTTGATTATGATAAAATAAAATCGGAAGTTATACCGGCGAACCGTGGTAACAGGCAGTATTTTGATTATTCTCCATGGCATCACTCTGTACTATATACAACCGATATGCCTACGAGTAAGCGTGGAAAATGGATTCTCGAAAAAGAAAAAGAGATGGATCCTGATCATATACAGTATATACGAAATCTATATTCGAAGATAAAACGTATGGAAAAAGAGCCGGAAACGGCTTACCGAAAGGCTGAAATACGCAGATTAAGAGAAGATCTTGCGCTTGCACGTAGATATCAGATTCCTGTTCAGAAACAAAAAGGTAAAAAGCTCGAATATACTGTCTTGTATGCAGAATACGACATCTTTGACAATCTTGAAATTGTGGGAGAAGATTTTATTTGGCAGATGAAACGCGACACACCGGATCTTATCTGGAGAACTGCTTTTCTGAATCAGAGAATCTTTAAAATCGCCAACGGCTTTTATTCCGCGCTTGATGAAGATATACATTTCTATACTCCGCGTGATTCAGGCCGTTTGTCCGCGCTCGGCTCTGATTTCGATAAACTGGAGAAATCCGGATGCTTGGGCGATGGAGATTTGCTTTTCGATGAACCATTGTATATAGCTTTTGACTCAAACGCCGCGATATCTACACTCTGTGTAGGACAGAAGGACGGTAAGACTATGAAAACTATAAAAAGTTTCTTTGTCAAAACTCCTCTTAAACTGCCGGATCTTGTGCAGCAATTCTGTGATTATTATCGCGGCAAACTGGATAAGCGTGTAGTCTTTTACTTTGACCATACGTTTACGTGGGAGTCCGGTAATAATTCAGAATCTTATGCCGATTCAATTATCAAAGTTCTTGAGTCAAATAACTGGGAGGTTGAAGACGTATATGTCGGACAAGCTCCGAAACATGACTGGAAGCACCTCCAGATCGACAGGGCATTGAAAGGTGATCCTGATTATCTGTTCCCGATGTTTAACTCCTACAACAATGAGTTTCTTAAGCTCGCGCTTGAGCAGGCAGGTGTCCGCCAGGGACGAAACGGATTTGAAAAAGACAAGTCCGTGGAAGCTACTGCCGATTCACCTGACAATCCAGACGAGCAGAAGACTCACGTAACCGATGCCTGGGACACCTTATGGTTCGGTATGAATTTCTATCCTTCAATCGGACTGTCGAGATCCTCCGGGTCCGGATACGTCGGATTCTTAGGCGACAGAGCCTGACATTAAAAAGCCGCAGAAGATCCTGCGGCTTTTTTTATGTCCTGCCGTTACATATAACGATATTTTGCCTCGAGCAACGGCTTTCGGAGTATAGGGCGCAGCGTGGTCAGGATTTAAATCTCCGAAAAAGTGCTAAAGATTAAAACTGTATTCTTTTTATTATCAGTGTTTTAGTATTTCTCACTCCGGAATTGCTTCAGATTGGTTTTGCGGCTTTTTCGGCTTTTGTCCGTCTTGCGCAGTATGCCTCTTTTTTGTCCCTGCCGGTTCGAATCCCTCTTACTAATTTTGATTATGAACAAACGAATTCATTACAGCAG
>CAMTON010000120.1 GCA_947074105.1 uncultured Bacteroidales bacterium | reverse complement strand
TATAGTTCTTATCTGAAGAGTATGAATAATTACAGCTTTTTATAAGTTATAAATCCCTAAAAGTTTGTTATACTGCTAAGACAGATATAATTATACTTCTGTTATTACGTTATAAGATGAGCATATCTATGTCGTGTTTAATGTTGTGCGGCCATAGAAGTCTTTAAAAGAAGATCATTATAAAAATATTACATGTAGCAGATGATGAAAATTATATTGAAATCGGAATTATATAATAACTATATCAGAAAGAAACTTTGCTTATTTTCTAAACGATTTTGTCTGATTATACCTTTGTGCATAGGTGTAAATTGTTTAGCATTCGACTTTGATTATGATAAACAGATTTATAAAGTTAAGAAAGATACAAGAGAGGTTATTCTTATAAAAGGACAGAATGCTCCGGATGTTGTTGTTCCGGCAAGGGTATTTGATGAAGATGACAGAGGCTATCGTGTTGTAGCGGTAAGCGATAAGGCTTATTATAACTATGATGCTATCAGATCTATATCATTTGAAGGGAATATTCAGGAATTCGGGGAAAATGTTTTTACCGGATGCAATAACCTTACTGAAGTATATATGTCTACAGTTCCTGCTAAGTTCTCGGAAAACAGTTTTTCAAAAAGCAAACCTATACTTTTTATTCCTCACGGAAGCATAGGAAAATATGAGAAAGCAGATTATGAAAAATATTTCAGTCAGATAAAAGAGGTAGCCAAAGGGCAAAAACCTATACTTCTTACGGTTAAGAATGCGGAACCGGTGAAAAGCAAGATTAAACCTGTACCATCATATGTATGTTATATACTTCCGGAAACAGGTTGGGTAATTAATACAGTGACACATAATGGGAAAAATATAACTGATAAGATTGATTCTGAAAACAGATTTGTCAGTCCTTCAGTATCTATAAATGCAAAATTCAGAGCTTCTTTTGAGAAACGCAACGACAGCAGAATTAAAGATGCTGAGGATATAAAGGTATATGCTTCCGGAAGCAATATAGTTATTAAGAATCTCAATCCGCGTGATATGGTCACCGTATGTACTCCGACCGAAAGACTTGTTAAGAAGTTCCGTGCTAATAAGACTGAAGCGACAGTCTCGGTAAACCCTGAGATCACCAGCTATATCGTAAAAGTAAATGAGAGGATTTTTAAAGTCATGCTTTAACAAATAAAAAAACAAACCCATTGGCAATTCTGCTTACTGAATTGTCAATGGGTTTTATTTTTAATATATTATATCTGTTTTTAGAACGGGATGTCACTTCCACCTGGAGGAGGGAAGTTATTACCACCGCCAAAGTTGCCGGGAGCTGACTCCATAGGCGCATGATCATAGAAATCACCGGAAGATGAATTAATCTTGGAACCGAATGTTCCGCCTGCAGAAGCGAAAGGATCGTCGTCATTAAGATTCATATCATCATCAAGATTCTGAAAACGTGCGAATTCACCACGGAAACGAAGGCGAACGTCGCCCACCGAACCACTACGATGTTTGGCAATGATAAGTTCTGCAAGACCGCGAAGGTCATTTCCTTTATCATCTTCAGTTATCTTATAATATTCCGGACGATGAATGAAACATACCATATCGGCATCCTGCTCGATAGATCCTGATTCACGAAGGTCGGAAAGCATAGGGCGTTTACCGTCTCCCTGTCTTGATTCAACACCACGATTAAGCTGCGAAAGTGCGATAACCGGAATGTTGAGCTCTTTGGCAAGCCCTTTTAATGATCGTGATATGATAGATACCTCCTGCTCACGGGAGCCGAATGACATACCGCTTGCATTCATAAGCTGAAGGTAGTCGATAATGATCATCTTTACATTATGTTCTCTTACAAGACGGCGTGCTTTGGTTCTTAATTCAAATACAGAAAGAGAAGGAGTATCATCGATAAAAAGAGGTACGTCATACAGTGCTTTAACCTTATTCATAAGCTGTTCCCATTCATAAGGCTGAAGGTTACCACTCTTGATCTTTTCACCGGTAATCTCACAGGTATTTACGATAAGACGGTTTACAAGCTGTACGTTTGACATCTCGAGAGAGAATACCGCTACAGGAACATTGTAATCCATACTCATGTTTTTTGCCATAGAAAGTACGAAGGCTGTTTTTCCCATCGCGGGACGTGCTGCAATAATGACAAGGTCGGAACTTTGCCAGCCTGATGTCATTTTGTCAAGATCTTTAAAACCGGTAGGAAGTCCTGAAAGACCGTCCTCACGGTTAGATGCGATTTCGATGTTTCTGATCGCTTCATTAATCACGGGATTAATCTGCTGAACGTCTTTTTTTACATTTCGCTGAGAGATTTCAAAAAGCTTACCTTCGGCTTCCTGCATAAGGTCGTCGACGTCCTGTGTTGCATCGAATGCTTTAGTCTGTACATCGGAAGAGAATGATATAAGCTCTCTGGCTAGGTATTTCTGTGCAATAATTCTCGCATGATATTCTACGTTAGCCGCAGAAGCTACTTTTCCTGAAAGTTCGGCAATAAAAAAAGATCCGCCGCAATCGTCCAGAGTTCCGTTGCTTTTCAGCTGCTCACAGACGGTAAGGATATCGATCGGTTCCTGCTTTAAGGCAAGATCGACAATAGCTTTATATATTAACTGGTGGTTATGTTCGTAAAAACATTCCGGTTTAAGAATGTCACTTACAACGGTATAGGCATCCTTTTCAAGCATCAGAGCTCCAAGAACAGCTTCTTCAAGCTCCCGGGCCTGAGGCTGTATTTTACCTAAAACAGATGTAGGATTTGTATTTTTCTTAGATTGGCCACCTCGTGAACTATAAGTCCTTTTCTCCATATTATTTAATGATGATTTTTTTCTGGGGAACAAAGTTACTATTTTAATGTACTTTTGTTTATATAAAAAAATCAAATAAAGTTATGATTACCTTTCCAAATGCAAAAATAAACCTTGGTCTCTCAGTCGTAAAGAAAAGAGAAGACGGTTATCACGATCTTGAAACAGTGTTTTATCCTGTATCATTATGCGATATTCTTGAGTTTATCCCGAATGACAGCGGTAAATGTATTTTATTCAGTCACGGTAATGAAGTTGAGTGTAAAGATGAAGATAATCTTGTTGTCAAAGCATATAATAAGATAAAAGCACTATATGATATTCCCGGCATGGATATTCATATGAAAAAGATAATTCCTTCAGGAGCAGGTCTGGGAGGTGGTTCTTCTGATGCAACTTTTACTATACGTGCCCTTAATGATATATGTGAACTCAATATACCTGTGGAAGAACAGATGAGAATATCTTCAGAGCTCGGGGCTGACTGTCCTTTCTTTTGTATCAACCGACCTGTTTATGCCGAAGGAACTGGAAATGTTTTTTCTGAGATAATATGCGACCTTTCAGGATATAAGTTTGTGATAATTAAACCTGATGTTTTTGTTTCCACCAAAGATGCTTTTTCAAATATCGTTCCGTGCCATCCGGAAAAATCAGTAAAAGAGATTGTTGAAAATTATCCTGTTGAGCAATGGAAAGATTTGTTGTCAAATGATTTTGAAAAGACGGTATTTTCAAAATTCCCGGAGATAGGAGAAATAAAAAGAAAACTATATGATCTGGGAGCTGTTTACAGTTCCATGTCCGGCTCAGGATCTTCGGTATTCGGTATCTTCAGGGAAATTGACGACAGCCTCGAGAATGAAATAAACGAAAACTTTAAGGATTCATTTATCTGGATAAAGTAAAAAAGATCGTTTTACTGACTTTGTCTGACAAATAAGCAGATTTTTTCAACATGAAGCTGACAAATATTCATAATAATTATTGTGGCTTTATTTTTGATGTAAAAAAGTAAAGTCAGATTGACAGCAATTATAAGAATAAGAACATAAAATAAAATCAAATATGTCAACAAAAAAACAAAAAGAAAACTCAGAAGCAGCAGAAGATATTAAATCAGAAGAAATCAAAGATGAACAGACTACTACTACTAATGAGCAGGCTCCGGAAACTATAGAACCGGAACTGGAGATTACCGAAGTATCGGAATCTACAGAGTCGGAACTTGAAGAGCTTCAGAAAAAAATCGAGGACCTGGAGAAAAAAAGCCAGTCTCTTCAAAATGATTATCTGAGACTTATGGCAGAGTTTGACAATTACAGAAAACGTACACTTAAAGAAAAAGCAGATCTTCTTAAAAACGGAGGAGAGGATGCTATTAAGAAACTATTACCTGTAATTGATGACTTTGAAAGAGCTCTTGATGCTTTGGAAAAGTCAGATGATATAACAGCCGTGAAAGAGGGAATTGAATTGATATACAGTAAATTCAAATCTTACCTTGATAATAACGGAGTTAAGGAGATACCCTCCGTTGGCGAAAGCTTTGACACCGAGGTTCATGAGGCCATTACTACGTTCCCTGCTCCGACACCTGAACAAAAAGGTAAGGTGATCGATTGTATGACAAAGGGATACAAGTTAAATGACAAAGTGATTCGCTTCTCAAAAGTTGTTGTTGGAGAATAATTAAGAAACTGAATATATTATGGCTAAGAGAGATTACTATGAAGTTCTTGAAGTCTCAAAAAGCGCCAGTGCCGATGAGATAAAAAAGGCCTACAGAAAAAAAGCAATACAGTATCATCCTGATAAGAATCCGGGTGATAAGAGTGCTGAAGAAAAATTTAAAGAGGCTGCCGAGGCATACGAAATACTTAGTGATGAGGAAAAGAGACGTCGCTATGATCAGTTCGGACACCAGGGTGCGGCAGGTGCAGGCGGAGGCTTCGGTGGAGGTTTCAGCGGCGGGGGAATGTCTATGGAGGATATTTTCTCTCAATTTGGCGATATATTTGGTGGCGGAGGCTTCAGTGGAGGCTTTGGAGGCTTTAGCGGCGGCGGACGTCAGTCTGCTAAACCTAAAGTGAACAAAGGTTCTGACCTAAGGGTAAAAGTAAAAGTTACCCTTAAAGATGTAGCTCACGGTCTTGAAAAGAAAATCAAAGTAAAGAAATATGTACCTTGTGCTTCCTGTAAAGGAACGGGAGCTGAGAATGGTACAAGTTTCCATACTTGCTCAAACTGTAAAGGTACAGGAACGGTTAATCGTGTACAGCAGACTATGTTTGGAGCTATGCAATCTCAGAGTGCATGTCCTCACTGTAACGGAACCGGAAAAGTAACGGATAAAAAATGTTCCAGCTGTGATAACGGCGTTAAATATGAAGAGGAAATCATTACAATGAAAATTCCTGCCGGTGTTTACGACGGAATGCAGTTATCAATGAAAGGAAAAGGTAATGCCGCTAAAAACGGTGGTATCGCAGGAGATCTGATAATTGTTATTGAAGAGATTCCTGATGCTGAACTTATCCGCGATGAAAATGATGTAATCTATAATCTTCTTCTTCCATTCCCGACAGCTGCTCTTGGTGGTTCTGTAGAAGTTCCTACTATTGACGGTAAGGCAAAAATAAATATTGCCGCAGGTACGCAGCCGGGTAAAGTTCTTCGTCTGAGAGGAAAAGGACTTCCGACTTATAACGGACACGGAACAGGAGATGAACTTATAAATGTGAGCGTTTATATTCCTGAAAGTCTGTCAGGGACAGAAAAACAGAGTATTGAGACATTTAAGGATTCGCCTAACTTTACGGCTTCAAAGAGCGTGAAGGACTCGATTTTCAGTAAGTTCAAACATTTCTTTGATAAAGACTAAAAAAGCAGGTATTGCAAAAAATGAATTATTGCAGATTTATAATTCGCAATAAATAATAATACAAAACCCGTCATTGCATATTGATATTTGTGATGACGGGTTTTATTTATATAATTTTGCAGCAAACAGAATCTATAATGAATTTTAAATATAACGCCGATTTATTTCCTGTATCCGAAGTTATTCAGGATGTCAGAAATCAACTTGAAAACGATAATACCGTGATACTTTCAGCACCTCCGGGAGCCGGTAAGAGTACGGTACTTCCTTTAATGCTGATTGATATTTGTCGCAAATGGGGCCGTAAAATCATTATGCTGGAACCGCGAAGAATGGCTGCAGTTTCTATCGCTGAAAGAATGAGTGATATGATAGGGGAGAAAGTCGGGAAAAGTATAGGATACAGAATAAGATTTGAAACACGTGTTTCGGAAGAAACAATCATAGAAGTTGTAACGGAAGGAATACTTACAAGAATGCTGCAATCAGATAATTCTCTTGAGGGAATAGGTATGATTATATTTGATGAATTCCATGAACGAAATCTTAACTCGGATATCGCACTAGCTCTTTGCCGTGAAGTCCAGCAGATTCTGCGCCCGGAATTACGTATTCTTATAATGTCGGCAACACTTGATATTTCATTTTTATCGTCGGCTCTTACTGCTTCCGTAATAGAAAGTAAGGGACGGTCGTTTCCTGTAGATATTAATTACTGCGGTTATGATTCTGATAAAAGTATTTCATTTAATGTAGCTGAAAATATAATCAAGGCATCTAAAAAGGAAAAAGGTGATATTCTTGCTTTTCTTCCCGGAGAAGGAGAGATAAATAAATGTTCAGAAATTCTTGAAGGAAAGATTCCAGAAGACACTGTTTTAATTTCTCTCTTCGGACGTTTGTCACATGAATCTCAGCAGAGAGCAATTGAACCGGACCGTAAAGGAAGGAGAAAAATAATTCTTTCATCGCCTATTGCTGAAACATCTCTGACTATAGAAGGTGTAAGTGTCGTGATAGATAGTGGATTCTGCAGAACTTTAAGATACAATCAGTCATCAGGAATGTCGCGCCTGGAAACAGAACGTATATCTCTTGATATGGCAACTCAGAGAACCGGAAGAGCCGGCAGGTTAGGTCCAGGAGTTTGTTACAGATTATGGAATAAGGCAATTGAGTCGCAAATGTCATTACATCGTACTCCTGAAATTGAATTCGCTGATCTTGCTCCTTTAATGCTTGATCTTGCGGCATGGGGAGTCTCAGATATTGAATCGTTGTTCTGGGTGACTTTACCTCCGAAAAAATCAGTTTTTAAAGCTGTGGAATTGCTTCAATCATTAAAAGCAATTGATAATACGGGAAAACTGACATCTCATGGAAAAGATATTCATAAGATTGCAGCACATCCACGCATAGCGAACATGTTGATAAAAGGCAAGGAGAATGATCGTCTTTCTCTTGCTACTGATATTGCTGCCATCATAGAAGAAAGAGATCCTATGCCGGAGATAAAGAATACAGATATAAATCTGAGAATAGAAAAACTGCGTTCAATAAGATATTCCGGTGAAAATCTCAGAAATTTCTCATTATCTGAACGTGTAGCGCGTTCATATAGGAAAATGTTTTGTGTTGATGTAGATAACAATAGTTTCTCTCATTATGACACGGGGCTTCTTATATCATATGTTTTTCCTGAAAGAATAGCAAAATCAATTGGCCATGGCAAATTCCAGCTTGCCGGGAATACCCGCGCAAAGATAGATCTGACAGATGACATGGCTCACGAAGATTGGATTGCTGTTGCAGGGGTAAATGGTAATGAATCAGACGGAACAATATTTCTTGCCTCTCCGCTTAATATAAAAGATGTGGAAGAGATAGCAGCAGTACACTGTAATCTGTCCTGGGATACCCGAAAAGGCGGACTGATAGCACAGGAAGAGTTCAGGATAGGGAAACTGACACTTAAATGCAGACCTCTTAATTCTCCGGATAAAGAAATTGTAAAAGAAATAATCTGCAAAGCTATCGAAAGTGAAGGTAAAAATCTTCTCAATTTCAGTGATGATGTGGAAATATGGCAAAACAGAGTATTAAGTGCACGAATATGGCAACCTGAAACAGGATTTCCGGATGTTACAACAAATTCGTTGCTTAAAAACTGCAGAGAGTGGCTTTTACCTTATCTTGAAAATATTACAAAAAATGAAGATCTTAAGAAAATTGATCTTATAGAAGCTCTTCAGTACCATCTGTCTTATGAGCAGCAACAACTTCTTGAAGAACTCGTTCCTTTAAGAATTGAAGTGCCGAGCGGTTCAAAAATTAAGCTGCAATATTTTTCTGACGGTTCTCAACCTGTTCTTGCAGTACGAATACAGGAGTGTTTCGGACTTCAGAAATCTCCTGCTGTTTGTAATGGGAAAATCCCTGTACTCATGCATCTGCTTTCACCAGGATTTAAACCGGTCCAGATAACATCGGATCTTAATAGTTTCTGGGATAATACGTATTCAGAAGTAAAGAAAGAACTTAAACGCAGATATCCTAAACATGTATGGCCTGATGATCCAAGATCTGAACCTGCAATAAGAGGAACAAAAAAACAACAGAACAGATAGATGTGTTTTTATAGCAGTTTTTATAAATATATATAAACGATATTTTATTCATATTCACCATATTTGATATGTATAAGTTATCAAAAAACTTAATTTCTATAATAGATTAT
>CAMTON010000119.1 GCA_947074105.1 uncultured Bacteroidales bacterium | reverse complement strand
CAGAAAAACGTCCGTTCGAGAGGTAGTGCGATATGTCCTATGCAGGATTCATTTCAGGGAACTGAAAATGAAAGTGTTTATAATTTATACGAAATATATGGTATTCCTAAAAGCAACAAATGATTATATATCTTCAATAATGGAGATATATGATAAAGCAAAAATATTAATGAAAGAATCGGGAAATGCAAATCAGTGGGTTAACGGGTATCCCGGTTATGATCTTATCCAAAGAAATATAGTGGACGGCAATCTGTATATGGCACTTGATGAGAATGGAGATATGCTCGGAGTTTTTTATTTCTGTATAGAGAACGATCCGACCTATGCTAAGATATATGAAGGAAACTGGCTTAATGATAAACCTTACGGAGTACTGCACAGGATAGCTACAACGGGGAAAGTGAAAGGTTTTGCTGATAAAGTCATTCACTGGATATTAGAACATTGTGATAATGTCAGAGTTGATACTCACAGTGATAATATCGTGATGCAAAAAATATTATTAAGAAACGGTTTTAAACAGTGTGGTATAATATATACGGATAACGGAGGAGAAAGACTTGCTTACCAATGGGTTAAGCCCGGGTCCTGATTATGTTTTTTTGCCAGTTATTAATCGGATTATATGAATTTATGGAAAAAACTCTCTGGACAATAGGTCATTCCAACAGAACAATAGAGGAATTTATTCAGATATTGCTTCATTACAGTATCGAAAGAATCGTGGATATAAGAAGATTGCCGGGATCGGATAAATATCCGTGGTTCAATCAGGACAGACTCCGGGAATCTTTAAAAGAAAACGGAATAGAGTATGTTTATCTTTATCTTTTGTCGGGCCGACGACCTCAGAGAAAAGATTCCCCGAATACGGAATGGAGGAATAAGTCTTTTCGTGCTTATGCCGATTATATGGAGACAGATGAGTTCCGCGAAGGGATTTCTGAGCTGGAGAAATATGCTCTTGAGAAACGGTCGGCAATAATGTGTTCAGAAGTATTGTGGTGGAGATGTCACCGTTCAATGGTGGCCGATTATATGAAATCTCTCGGATGGTATGTTATCAATATTTTCAGTATAGATAAAGCGGAAGAACATCCTTATACTTCGGTTGCAAAGATTATAGATGGTAAATTAAGATACAGGAATTGATTATTCGAAAATAAACTCCTTAACAGGATTTACAATTGTGTTATTAGTGTTACAATTGTAAATTGTAAAAGTTGCGGATTTGTAGTTTAGGCTATAGATCTGCAATTTTATTTTATTCATACATGAATAAGACTATATTTTGTACTTATGTTAATATATTGTCATATAAATTAATCTAACTATTTAGTAATTGTTACAAAGTTATTATATTTGCAAATATGGAATCATTACAAATCACCCCTGCTTTATGGGCTTTCCCGGTTTCTCTCATACTTGCGATAGCGGTTTTGATAGGAATATGGAGTATCGGCACATATTATAAAGCAACCAAATTTTACAGAATAGCAACAGGTATACCGTGTGCTGTTATTCTTACACTGATCATGATACTGTTTTTGATCATTGAAGGAACTTTCGGAAATGAGATGCACAAGACATGGCTATTCGTTATTCCGGCGATAATGTTTATGTTTTCTCTGGGACTTGTTACTCTGAGAAGAATAAAAAACAGATCCGGTTTAGGATTTATAATGAATCATGCAGGTCTTTTTCTTGTAGTATGGGCAATGACATTCGGTTCTGCCGATTATATGGAAAGCAGAATGATAATTTATAAGGGTGGAAGCGAGAATCTCGGCTTTATGGAAGACGGAGGAACAATGCCGCTTAATTTTCATATAAAGCTGGATAATTTCAGAACTGAGTATTATCCTGACGGCACCACACCGCGGCAATTTTATTCTGATCTGAGTATAAATGATAAGAAAATGACAGCTTCTGTTAATTCTCCTGTTAAATATGACGGCTATATGATTTATCAGAGCGGATATGATGTAAGAAACGGCAGTTATACGATACTTCAGATTGTAAGAGATCCCTGGTTGTGGATTGTCTGGACAGGTATAGCGATGCTTGCGATAGGTTCATTAATAATGATATTGAAGAAGATATGATGACAGGGTGGAATGATTTTATTTGGTATGCTTCGGCATCATCATTATTATGGATTACAGGTTCGGTGCTGAGTTTTAAGAAGTTCAGAACGGGTAATGTAATTTTTGCGTCCGGGATTCTTATATATCTGGTTTTTATAATCCTGTTCTGGAAAAGTCTTGGTCGTGCGCCTATGCGTACTATGGGCGAGACACGTCTCTGGTATTCGTTTTTTATTGCCGTGACAAGCTGGCTTCTGCATCTGAGATGGAGATATAAATTTCTGCTTCCCTTCGGAGCAGTTCTGGCAACAGTGTTTTCAGTAATCAATATACTTAAACCGGAAATACATTCTACTACACTTATGCCGGCATTGCAGAGCGCATGGTTCATACCACATGTAACGGTTTATATGGTTGCTTATGCGGTTGTTGCCGCCGGACTTCTTGTTGCCGTAGCTTCTTATTTCAAGGGTGAAGAACTGATGAAAATGACAGATGATCTTACCCGAATCGGAACAGCTCTTATTCTTATCGGAATGCTTATGGGGGCAGTATGGGCGAAGCAGGCGTGGGGAACTTACTGGGCATGGGATGCCAAAGAGAACTGGGCGGCAGTGACCTGGCTGTTTTATGTCAGTTATCTTCATATAAGAAGCCGTTATCCTTTAAAAAGAAATCTTGCCGTGATAACTCTCGCGGTAGCTTTTGTCGCTCTTCAAATCACATGGTACGGAGTGAACTATATGCCTGCGGCAAGAAAAAGTATGCATACATATACAATGACAGATTAGGTAATATTACTCACATAATTTATTCACATATAAAAAGGCAAAAATGAAAAAAAGAATTACTCAGGTATGTCTGTTACTGCTTTGTGGCGCTGCGGTAATAGCAATTTATCGGTTTAACTTCCGAAAGTCGATTCCGGGAGACGGTACAAGAGAAGATAAGATAGCTCATATCTTTAAAAATAATGACTGTCTTGCCTGTCACAGCAATAATCCTGAAAAACCGTTTTATGGTTCTTTTCCTGTAATCGGAAATCAGGTAGACCGGGATATTGAAATGGCTTCCAGATATATGAAATTTGATGAGATTGATCTTCAGAATATCAATGAAGCTGATCTTGCCAAGATCGAACAGACTATGCTAAGCGGAAGTATGCCGGTTGCAAAATATAAGATGATACACTGGGGCACAGGATTTAATAATGCAGAGAAAAGCCTTATCGCAGGATGGATCAGAGACGTGCGTTCTGAGAGATTTTCTACCGGATTGGCATGTGAAATGTTTATAAATGAGCCTGTTCAGCCGATAGTGGAGTTCATATCCGTTAATGAAGAAAAAGTATCACTTGGGTATAAACTTTATCATGACGGACGTCTTTCTGCCGACGGAACAGTTTCATGTGCTACCTGCCATCCTCTTGATAACGGAGGTGTTGACGGTACAAGAACATCAAAAGGTATTTACGGACAATTTGGCGGGATAAATGCTCCAACTGTTTACAACGCTGTATTCAATCATGTACAGTTCTGGAACGGACGTGCCGCGACTCTTGCCGATCAGGCTGCGGGACCTCCTGTTAATCCAGTAGAAATGGGCATGCCGAGCTGGGCGGAAATCGTTGAAAACCTTAAAGGGGATAAGTGTCTTGTTGATGAATTCAGCGCTCTGTACGCAGAAGGAATGACAGAAAAGACTATTACAGATGCTATTGCAGAGTTTGAAAAGACTCTTATTACACCGAACTCTCCTTTTGATAAATATCTTAAAGGTGATATGAATGCTCTTACAGCGTCTCAGATTAAGGGATATGATCTGTTTAAATCAAACAATTGTGCATCATGCCATGTTGGTCAGGCTCTTGGAGGTCAGTCTTTTGAATATCTTGGTATCATGGATGATTATTTTGCAGCGCGTCCGGCAGAGATAGTTTATAATGATGATGATAAAGGTCTTTACGGATTTACCGGAAAAGAAAGTGATCTTCATAAATTCAAAACTCCTACACTTAGAAATATTGCGCTTACAGCTCCGTATATGCACGACGGAACGGCTCAGACTCTTGATGAGGCCGTAAAAATCATGCTCCGTTTCCAGACAGGAACAAAATATACACAGAATGATGTCGATAATATGGTTGATTTCCTTGAATCTCTGACAGGGGAAAACAAACATATGTAATTGATAATTTATTGAAAAATAATCGCGGGATCCTATGGTTTATCTGTAGGATCCTGTTTTATTTTAAAGTGATGCCTATTAATGGTTATCTTTGCATTTCAGATGGGTTCTTTGTGACCTATACATAAGATGGATAAAGAAAAAACGGAAAAATGAAATTTGAAGAACTGAATATAGATATTCGTTTTAAAGAAATACTTAAAGAGAAATCTTTTGAAACAACAACCGGGATACAGGAAAAGGCTATTCCGGAAATACTTGACCGAAAAGATGTGATTGGGATTTCAGGAACAGGTTCCGGTAAAAGTCTTGCTTTTATTTTACCTTCTCTGCAGATAGTTGAGGAAAATAAATCAGATAAGGGAATAAAAGCAATAGTTTTACTTCCGACACGAGAGCTTGCCGTTCAGCTTGGAGAGGTGTGCCGCGAACTGTGTACCGTAAATAATATTAAAACTACTCTTATTTATGGTGGAAGTGATATAAATCTTCAGATAGAAGAACTTAAGAACTGTACGGATATCATTCTTGCTACACCTGGCAGACTTGCTGATCTTATAAGAAGAGGCGAGGTAAATAAGGAAAATGTTAAGATTCTTGTCCTTGACGAATGTGACAGAATGCTTGACATGGGATTTAAAGAAGATATTGATTTTATCATAAAAGATCTTCCGGTGCATACTCAGAAGATAATGTTTTCAGCTACTGTTTCGGAAGAGATCAATAAGATGATAAATGGTGTAATGAAGGATCCTGTAAGGATAGAAGTTGCGGGAGAAATAAAAGTACCGGAGAATATAGAGCAGAAACTTTATTATGTCGAAAGACAGAATAAGAATATGTTGCTTATGGAGTTCCTGAGAAAACAGAATTTCGGATCTACAGTGATTTTTACAAAGACCCGCAAAAGCGCTGATGCATTATATGAGTTTCTTCAGAAAAACGGAATAGATTCTTCTGACAGACTTCATTCCGACCGTTCGCAAACAGCGCGTGAAACGATTCTTCAGAATTTCAGAAAGGGAGAGCTTTCGGTACTTATAGCGACAGATATTGCAGCACGAGGAATAGATGTAGAACATATATCTCATGTGATAAATTATGAATTACCTCAGGAAACCGAAACATTTATTCATAGAATAGGCAGAACAGGCAGAGCCGGCAGAGCCGGTTCGGCCATAACTCTTGCTGAACCGGATGACAAGGAGAAACTTGCTGCTATCCAGAAAATGATGAAAAGACATATTCCTGTGGTGGAAAATCATACATATGCCACAGTTTCTTTGAAAAAGGCTATTATTGCAGCTGATGAGAAGATAGCTGGAAAGGCTCCTAAAAAACAATACATGGGGAGTAAGGCTAACGGCGATTTTTTCAGAAGGCAGAAAATGGCACAACGAAAAAATAAGAAATGACACCCGGAATTTTAGCTTTGAGTATCTGGCAGGGATAATTTCTATAATATCTATAAGAAGCTTAATGTCTGTAGTTTATAATATTTTTTCATAGTGCGTAATGATAATTAAGATATTTAAAATTTCTTAATTAAGAATAATCATATAAACTATTTCTATGCTAAATGCATTTTGTAACTGTATTATCATTTGATAATTAGGGATTTATGTCAATACATATAAACTTGTAAATATAAGTTTGCAATAAAATAGATTAAAAATGTGTTGTATAATATGTTTCTGAAAATAATCAAATTTTAATTTGCATTTAATAAATAATAAATTTAAATTAGAAATATAAAGCTAATACAATAGCAAAGTAAAATCATTTAAAATCATTACCGCCATGACAAAGACTATAACATTCGATGAGCTTCGTCGCATCAAAGAAAGCCTTCCAGAGGGCTCAATTCACAGAATTGCAGATGCGCTTAATACCACTGTCCAGACCGTGCGTAATTACTTTGGAGGAAATAATTACGAATATGGTAATAACTGCGGATTACACATTGAGCCGGGTCCGGACGGTGGTTATGTTATTCTTGATGATACTACTATTTTAGAAATGGCCCAACGCATTCTTGCCGAGACCGAACAGGTTAAAGTTTAGTCTGACAAAAAATAAGAACCCCGATTTGCCTTGTGTATATCGGGGTTTTTAATAATTGAAAATTTTATTAGTACCGGTTTAAACACACATCAGTTATGTATAATTTTACAACTATAGCAATAGTGACCGCCGAAAAATCAGAAATGCTTCGAGCTATACTTTTAGATAACGGGATACAATGTAAGATAGAGAATAATTATATTAACTCTTCATTGTTTAATCCCGGCTTTATGGTTAAAATTGACAGATCTGATTTGAATAAAATGTTAGATCTTCTCGATAAATATCCCGGCTATGAAAGTACATTCGGAATAATTAAAGAGAAATTAAAAATGAAAAGAATGATACTGGTACCGATTGATTTTTCCGAATATTCAAAGAAAGCGTGTGAATTTGCATTTAATTATGCAAAGATGACAGGAGCACCGATAAAACTGCTTCATGCGTATTTTTCACCTTTATATTCTATCTCATTTCCCGACAATGATACATTTAACGGAGATATACGGGATGAAGAGATTCAGCATGAAATGTACGATATAGTGAATGATCAGCTTAATAATTTTGTTTCGTATCTTAAATCTCTGATTCTTGAAGGAAAACTTCCTGATGTAGAGTTTTCTGCAGAACTTTCTGAAGGAATTCCCGAAGAAGAAATTCAACGCTGGACTAGTATAAACAAACCTTCTATAGTTATAATGGGTACGCGTGGCAAAAGTCAAAAAGAGGCAGATATGCTTGGAAGTGTCACTGCAGAAGTTATAGATACGAGCAGAATACCTGTATTTGCGATGCCCGATAAAACAAATGTCAAAAGTATTGACGATATTAATAAAGTGGGTTTTGTAACTAATTTTGATCAGCGAGATCTTATCTGTTTTCATAAACTTATGGCAATTCCGGGATTCGGAGATAAGAATATCATGTTTATATGCCTTTCTTCGTCTCACGATTCTTCATTTAATTCCAGACTTTATGAGTTTAAAAAATATGTAAGCGAGCATTATAAGAATAATAATTATGAATATAAACAGGTAGATGAGGATGACTTGCTTAAAAATACTGATGAAGTGATCAAGAATGACAATATCGATCTCCTTGTCCTTACGACACATAAAAGGAACGTATTTGCAAGGCTGTTTAATCCCAGCATTGCGCATAAAGTAATATTTCACTCCGACACGCCATTGCTGGTGATAAGAAACTGAAAATAAATCATCTCAATAATATCATAATTTAAAGAGACTGACTGAACGTAAATTCCGCATGAAATTCTTAAGGATTTTCATGCGGAATTTTTTATTGGATATAACTTCAATCAAAAAGAAATAATATTAAATTCATTGCATAAAAGAATATACAAATATTTCGATATGTGTCGGTATATGGCACAGATACACCCTAAATTTGTAGTCATTAAAGCTTATAAAATATAAAAGAAGAATATATGAGGAAGAAACTTAAGGTTTTACATACTGCCGACTGGCATCTTGGACAGAGATTTTATGAATATGACAGGAAAAATGAACATCAAAAATTCCTGAACTGGCTTCGTCGGATAATAAAAGACAGAGAAATCGATCTTCTTATTATCGCGGGGGATATTTTTGATACATCTGCACCTTCTGCTTCTTCTCAACAATTGTTTTATGACTTCCTTTATAAGCTTACTCTTTTGCCTAAAAAAGTAAGAGTAATAATAATTGCAGGAAATCATGATGGTGCATCCAGACTTGAGGCTCCGTCGCAGTTGATGAATATTCTGAATATATCGGTTATTGGCTCCGTTAAAAAGAAAGATGGTGAAATAGAATTATCTCAAATGATCATTGATCTTAAAGATGATAATGATGAAACTGAAGCATATGTAGTTGCTGTTCCTTTTCTGAGACAGGGAGATTATCCTGTTGTTAAGGATGCTGATAATACATATACTGCGGGAGTCGCAAAACTTTATGCTATACTCTTTGATGAGGTTAACAAAATAAGTGATAAGGATATTCCGGTAATAGGAGTCGGCCATCTTCATTGTGCTACAGCATCACTTTCAGATTCTGAAAAAGGAATAAGGGGTGGATTGGAAATGGTAGATGATGATTCCGTAGATGTTGGCTATGACTATATAGGATTCGGTCATATTCACAAATCGCAGAGAATTTCAGGAAAAGATCATATAAGATACTCCGGAAGTCCGATACCTATGTCATTCTCAGAGGTGAATTATAAACATAAAATCATAGAAATTGATTTTGACGGAAAAGATAAGACAATTGATGAGATAGAGATTCCACGTTCCGTAGATCTGATAAGAATAGGGACACCGGAAAATCCGGTTAATAAGGACTCAGCGTTGAATAAACTTAAAGATATTCCTGAGATTTCAAA
>CAMTON010000118.1 GCA_947074105.1 uncultured Bacteroidales bacterium | reverse complement strand
GCAAAACAACTATCCGACAGAAACTTCAGATGAATGAAAAAGATGATATTATTAGTTTTCTTATGTCGGAAGAAAATGCAGGAGTCGAAGTATTGTAGAGAAAATAAAAATGAAATATATATTACTTATCATTATGACGGCGTTTTGCGCCATTAATTCAAAAGTGCTGTCACAGATTAATATTGACACTGTTTACGTATATTATTATAATGATATAATAAAGCAAAATCAGATATCAGAGAGTATTCGTATAACGAATAATACTAATGAAGATTATTTGACCTGGATAGATTCGGAGCCAGTAGCGGATAAATCAAATAAAGAAATGGTCCATAATTTTTTCAGAAAAGTGAAGGGTGATTTTTCTTTTATGCAAATGATGTATGAGGGTTTGTTAGAAAAACAACCTGTAAGAATAGGATACTCATTTATTAAAAATATCCCGCCCGGAGAAAGGTTCTCATATCTTATTATCAAGATAACTCCGGATTCAAATATTTATAATGACAGAATTGTAATTTTGAAAAGAGCTGAAGTTGAAGAATATCTGAGAACTAAAATTGAGGATAAATATTTAAAAAACGATTGGCTAAATGGAAGATAAGCACCCGATAAACTAATTTTTGTATCGGATGCTTATCATGCGAATTACTTCGCGACATTTATCTTAAAAGAATCCTGTCGTTATCTTCTTTGGCAAAACCGCGTGTTATCGCCATTTCAAGACCACGCTGCATTGATGCTTCAACGACACTTCCCATACGGGAATATCCCAGAAGGCGTGCGGTATCTTTTATAAGATCGGATCTCAGAAGGCTTATCTGTTGTTCAAGCACATCTTTTACCGCCACACTCACTTCCTGAGGTGAGATATCGGAAGCACTTCCGTTATAGACACGATAATTCATATATCTTTCGGGATCCTGATCTTTGTTCCATAAGAAAAGTTCTTTGCCTTCACCGGTGCGGGTGATGTCCATTTCATTAATAAGATTATTGAAATGATCATTTATCCTGTTTCCTATCCTTGTGATCCCCCACATCGAGAGTACGCGTCTGCATAACTGATCCCTGCATATAGGAGCTTCAGCATTCAGAACATCGGAAATCTGTCGTATAATCAGATCTCTTGATGTGTTTAAAGTGAAACTGTCAGTAGGCAAGCCGCTCTGAACGACAGGACATGAAATGTAGTCGATAAGATAGGCTTTCGTTTCTTCATACGAAATATCAACAGTATCTTTTATCTCATCAGTATCATCGGATAATGTTTCTTCCTGTATTCGGTCATCCTGTAATTCATTTCCGGACTCTTTATTATCTGATGAACCGGAATTTAATATATCGGATATCTCTGACAGTAAGCGGTCGCTGTTCTCAAGCCAGTCAAGTGTCCATATCCTGTGTAAGCGCCATCCGAGCATTCTCAGCACATCAGGCTGGATTACTTCTCTGTCGCGGACTGTTCTTGCGGCACTGTAATTATATCCGTCACATAATATTCCTAATTTGTATTCATCTTTTTTGTCGGGATTCACAATACCCATATCTATACGGTAGCCGGATGTACCGATATTCGTATGTACTTCGTATCCTGACTGACGTATTCTGTCGGCTATGATTTCCACAAGGGATGCTTTTGGAATATAACCTGTATCATGTTTCATCGACAATACTGAAGTTCCTTTTTCCGCATATTCAAGAAACGATTTAAGACCCGCCACACCTTCAGATTTCGTTCTTGAAAGATCTATCATATCGGAAGTCAGAGAAGAAAAGACTTTCATCTCATATCTTGCCCTTGATACGGCCACATTAAGTCGTCTCCAGCCTCCGTCTCTGTTCAAAGGTCCGAAGTTCATACTTATCCGTCCCTGCTTATCAGGTCCGTAGCCTACAGAAAACAGAATGATATCCCTTTCGTCACCCTGTACGTTTTCAAGGTTCTTGATAAAGACAGGTTCCTGAGAATTATGAGCAAGAGCTTCCAGGTCAGGTCGCAGCGATAAGGCTTCATTAAGCATATCCTCGATAAGAATCTGCTGAACGGAGCTGAATGTCACGACACCTATGCTGCGGTGAGAAAAGTTTTCGTCCGACAGACGTCTTATTATCTCATTGACTACAGCTTCTGCTTCACCTTTGTTCTGGCGGCTTTTGCCTTTATCATAGAAGCCGTCAATCTGATGAAATGTCACTTTGCTGTTTATGTTGTCGGGAGAGGGGAACGTAAGAAGTTTATTCTCGTAAAAACGGGAATTGCTGAATGCTATCAGACTCTCATGCTTACTTCTGTAGTGCCACAACAAATGTTTTGACGGCATTGAAAGAGCCATACAGTCGTCAAGAATACTTTCAAGGTCTTCTTTGTCAAGATTTTCTTCATCTACTGAATTTGTTGAGAAGAAATTGGTAGGAGGCATCTGTTTCGGGTCTCCTACAACGATAAGATTGTCTCCTCTTGCTATGGCGCCTATTGCTTCGCAGGTAGGCATCTGAGAGGCCTCGTCGAATATGACAAGATCAAACTTAATATTATCTGAGTCGATATACTGGGCTACCGACATAGGACTCATAAGCATACACGGATTTATCCTTGTAAGCAGATTGGGTATTGTGTCAAATAGTTTTCTGATAGGCATTCCTCGGCCGTTATTGCGAATATTGCGCTGCAACACACCGACCTCGGAACTCTGAGCTGCTTCTCTTACGAAATTTGGTATGGATGATGCCAGTCGGGCATACAGTTCTTCTTTTGTCAGCTTTTCGAAACGAGCCGTCATCTGTCGGAATTTCTTAATCTTATCCTCAAAAAGACGGCCGCTGAAGCCGGAAAGGAGAGGGTCGGTGTCGATCACGGTGTTTATGATATTATAATACACTGCGTTGTCGAATTCCGTAACAATATTGTCGGGAGATACACACGAGTTGATTATATGATCGCTAAAGTCTTTAAAGCCGGCTTCTTCAGCTTCGCGACGTATTGCGTTAAGGATGCTCCAGTCTTTAAGTTTATCAAAGTTCTTAAGGATATTTTTCTGTATCTCTTTTATCTCGCGAAGATTATGTGCGGCAAAATCATGCAGCATCATAAGTCCTTCATCAATCTGCTTTTTATTCTCAGCATATTCAGTATAGTTTTTGCTGAACTTCTGTAGAATATCGGAATTTACAGATATGAATGCAGACAATCCCATAGATATACTGTCGGACAGGAAGCGTCGGCTTCTGACAGCATCGGGTATATTGCCGGTCATTATCATAAGTTTATCCGCTATAAACAGAGCATTGTCGCAGGCTTTCGTAAGGTTGTCCCAGTCATTATTCTCATCCTGCCATAAAGTACCAAGTAGTTCACGGCAATATTTTTCATTCTTATTTATAAAATGATTCTCTTTGCGGTAAACGGCAAGATCGGTCAATATATCCTCTACTTCAGTTTCCGGTATGCGGCCTTTCAGAGAATGTGATTTCAGGATTCTGCGTATACGGAATCTTATAAAATATTTTACGGCGAAGAATTTATATTCCGATGACTGCCATTTCTGAAGTAGCGTCTCACCGTCTGTCTCAAGAATACCTTCGGAGAAACGGTTTAAGAGAATAGATTTCTTTTCATCTCTTATCACTCCGTGAGGAATAATCTCTTTAAGTCGTGCTACGTTACCTGTCACATCTTCGCGCAGCAGAATATGAGGAATGGCAGTTACGCTGCTTAATAAAGATGTGATTTCATAAGCCGCTGCTACTGAAGAGAGAGTTAATTCACTTCGCTCCGAATCAAATAATTTTACAATATGAGAAACCGTTTCGGAAAGTTCTTCCGAAAGCAAAATATTTCTGTTGAGGATATCCCGCATCTCATTTCTCAGGGAAATACTGTAAGCTGTAAGACCTACGCTCATCAGAGGATGTCTTTCTTCCGTATTGCAGAAACGGGCTGCCGACTGCAGACGTTCAGCTATATCGTGCAATTCAAACAATCCCGAAGAACTGAGTTCGGTAGCTAGATCCCGGTTAAAACGGAATTCCGGTACTGAATGTATATCGCCGCTATATCGGTAAAGCGCTTCATATAAAGAGATGCCTATATTATGTTTTTTATGCAATAATGAAACATAACCGCTTAACTCATTCCTTAAGGAACGAAGGCGTTCGGATTCAAGAAGAAAATCTTCGGGAGAACGGCGTGCCGTAACTTCGGTAGTGATTTTAAGCTGTTCGAGAATAGCCGACTTCTTCGATTTATTGGAGTGAAGTTCAAGACAGAAAGGTGCTATGCCGATATCCTGCAATCGTTTCTGAACGACGGATAATGCGGCCATCTTTTCGGCCACAAACAATACTTTTTTGCCGTGATATACGGCATTGGCTATTATATTGGTGATCGTCTGTGATTTTCCTGTTCCGGGAGGACCGTGAAGGATAAAACTTTTACCTTTTGCCGCATTGCATATCGCTTCGATCTGATAATAGTCTGCGCTAATAGGCAGAATGATATCTGCGGGAGCATATTGAGAATCGGTATCTGATTCCTCTTCCTCTTCATATTCCGCATTTAATCCGGTGATAAGACTGTCAACAATCTTATTACGGCATAATTTGTCTGCGTTATTATGAAGGTCATTCCACATTATGAATTTGTTGAATGAGAAGATACCGAGAATAGCCTGTTCTTCGACTTCCCAGCCTTTCTCTTTCGAGATATATTCCTTTACGATGTCGAAAACAAGTTTCACATCTACTCCGCTGTCATCCTTAGGCAGAGTTTCCAGCCCGCGAATATCGATAGAGAAATCCTGACGAAGCATTTCAAGCAATGTGACATTCATTATCACATCTTCTTCACGTGATCTTATCACATAACCTTTAAGAGCGGGTTTCCTTATTATCTCTACAGGTAATAACAGCAGTGGCGCGTAACGGGCCTTTTCGCTTGATGAGGTCTCATACCATTTCAACAGACCTAAGGCAAGAAAAAGAGTATTCGCTCCGTTTTCCTCTATCGAAAGTCTTGAACTGCGGTAAAGATTGTTTATAACCGAATTAAGCTCACCTTCCGTCAGATAAGTATGAAGATGCTTTTTCTCCATTTCCGATTTAAGGACGTTGAGAACAGGATCAAAATAGTTGACAGTCTGATAAATGCCGTCTTTAAGAAAAGCTTTGTCCCAGTAAGGAGGTTTAGGATGCAGCGAAAACTCCTTGCCGTCGGCAAGAGCATCTTCAAGTAAATTTATATCAAGAGCAATAAGCTGTAAAGCGCTTTTGGTAAGTCTTGTATTAAGAAGATTGTTACGAAGACTAAGGTCAAGAAGTTTTCTTTCCCAAAGTTTCTGTTTAGTGATTTCAACGCTTTCTCCCATAGCGCTTATCTGAGATCTTAATGCCGATAATGCATCAGTATCAGAGGAAGAAGCTTCCTTTTCCGATATTTTAGTCGGTATAGGTTTTATGGAAGAGAGTCTGCATCTTTTTATATCAATGAAAAGAATAAAGTCTTCCTGATTGTTGAGATATGTTTCGGCCGCGATTGATGCCATGTCAAACGATCGTAAACGACCCTTGTTGAAGCTTGTGGTATCAATAAGAAGTATTTCACCGGTATCATCTTTGAGACGGTCGGTAAGAAGAGTGACATCGTCGTTTACACAATCGGCAAATGTCTCATCTGTCAGCCATGCTCCTGCAAATATATGTTGGCGAGTTATTACTATAAGCGGATTGAGTCCGATATATTCAAGGCAGGTAGCATATAGTAATGCCATATCAAGATTGGTTCCTTCGCCTTCGATAAGTAAACGGTTGCTTAAACGGATATTCCTGATACATTCTTCCGCGTTTACCTGAGATATGGTACAGGCTAAGCCCTGCTCGGTAAGCGCGGTAAAAATAGCCGACATCTGAGATTTTATACGTTCGGGGTTACGGCTGCGATATTCGTCAAGAGTCGGATCTCCTGTAAACTTTTCAAGGAAATGATAAATTTTATGAACCACAGGTACCAGAGCCGGTGCGTCGGGAGTTACATAAGAAGCCAGCATTTCAGGTAATATCTTC
The DNA here is from genome assembly GCA_947074105.1 of uncultured Bacteroidales bacterium. Classification (GTDB taxonomy): domain Bacteria; phylum Bacteroidota; class Bacteroidia; order Bacteroidales; family JAUNSR01; genus JAUNSR01. The sequence goes on along the minus strand of CAMTON010000118.1, from coordinate 2,834 downwards.
AGTCCGGTCCAGGAATCATAAGGAAGAAGAGTCAAAGGATAGGAGTCGGTAAACAGGGTTTCATCACCTTCCAGAATATCCAGAGTCATATAACATTTTCTGACCTCATTCAGGTTATAAAGATATTCTTCTGTGATACAATGACTGAAATCATCTATTTCGACAGAGGTCATTGCGGGTATGGCATCTATTTTTTTCTCAGTGGTAAAATCAGAATCGATTGAAATCTTTATTTTAAGATCATTAAAATGGCGTTGCTGATCATTTTTTATTATCAACTTTCGTATCACAGATATATTATTCTGCATCATTGCAAAATTAATACTCCTGTTATACAATAGATTTATATTAAACATAATGCAAAAAGACAACTATTTATAATTTATACAAAAAAACAATAAAAGTAATACTTCGACTTATTCTTTGCAAGATAGTTAAAGTATTAATTATCATTAGAGTCGGATATGGAAAATATTAATCTGTTTGTAATTGATATTGGTCAGTTTTTCGGTATAAGTATATTTATATTAATTAAAGTTTGGTAAAAATATAAGTATTTTTGTTTAACCAATATCTCTGTCTGAGAGAAGACAGAATAAACTGAATAATATTTTTTAAATATGAAATTTATGGAAGAATATATCTTATCTAATGTCATAAGAAAAATCAATATCAGGAGACTTGCCTTTGTACTGATTATACTTATAGGAAATACTGTTTACGGATATTCTCAGAACCAATATCTTATCAAAGATAAAGAAGGTCTTGACTTTATTCTGAATATAGATATCGACGGAAATGCGATTAATGGCTATACAAGAGAAAAAGCACTTCTGGATTATATTTCAAAAGTCCAGTATAAAGCTGTAAAAGTTCTGACGGATGTAAGATATCCGGAAATTATCCGTTTTGAAGGGAAACTGGAAAACGGGAAGTTCGAAGGTGATTATTATGCTTTATACAATTACAGAAAGGTTACAGGAAGTCTTAATGGTGATTCAATTAATTATTCAATATTTGAAAATGATAAATTTTTAAAAAGCTATAAGGGTGCTAAGATAAATAACTACATAAAGAAGGATTATGTAAAACTGGCTAATGATATCATCAGATTCACGGAAGACAGTATTTATGACGCAAAGATCATTCAGTCAAAGAAATGGAAAAGATTCAAAAATAAATTTGTTTCCTCCGCAGCGAAAACTTATGATGATTTTGAGTTCCAGATAGGCTTCTTCGCATCAATACGCGGAATAGGTTTTTCACATTATTACATAGTAAAAAATGATACTGCCACCACAACTGACAGAATAGGAGATTCTTCATTAAAGGAAATTGACAGTAATACGGCGATATTGAAAATAAACAGTTTTGCGTTTGAGGAAACAAAAGTTATAAGACCTCTTTTAGATACTATCAGACAAAAGGAATATAAGAATCTGATAATAGATTTAAGAGATAATCCGGGAGGTACCGTTGAACCTGCATTTCTGATAGGTAACTTCTTAACGGATAAAGAAATAATTAACGGTTTCTTCCCAAACAGAAAATGGCGTGAAGAATTTAACCGTTTACCTGACAAGGACGATATACATCATTTTGAACTGGTTGATGATTTTCATAAGGATTATGATATAAAATATGGATTTTATATTTCAAGCGAAGGTTCAGAAGATTGTTTTAAAGGCCGTACTTTTATCCTTGTCAATAATACGACGGGAAGTGCTTGTGAGGCTCTGTCTGTTTGTGCCAGAGAGAATAATCTGGCAACTGTTGTCGGTCAGAAAACAGTCGGAAGACTTCTGTATATGAGTTATGCCGAAATTGATAAGGATATCGCTTTGATTATTCCTTCTTATGATTTTGTTTCTTATAAAGGTCACAGAGTAGAAAGCAACGGCGTAAAACCTGACATCAAAACAAAAAAAGGAAAGGAGCTTGAAAAAGTTCTTGAAATTATAAAGAGTAATGAATAAAACCGGTCTCCGGATCACGGTAATCACTGACGGAAATAAAAAGCAATATTAATAAATGGTAATTTAATTTATATCACATAATATGTAAGTGGAGGTATATAATATTCAGGATACTTTTGACGTTAGTAATCAGAACGGAAGAGACATGGTGAATCATGACTTTTGCTTCGGTGATTTTCTTTCGGTTTTAAAGTGCTTATCAATATGAAAAAATATATCCTTTTGCTTTCGGTGGTTTTTGTCGCATTGTTTTCGTCATGTGATAAATCTCTTAACAGTGAAATACCGTCTTTGCCTGTATTTCTTGATATAAGAATGGACCTGAACAATCTTTCCACTCCGGGATCTTATAAGGCTATTACAAGGAAGCCCGATGCTTCATCTTATATAGGTTTCGGAGGTGTACTTATCGTACGCGGTTATGATGTAGCGACAGATGCCGTTTATGCCTATGACCTGGCTTGTCCTTATGAAAAGATTCATACTACAAGAATAACGGTTAATGAAAACAATATTGCAGTATGTTCGACGTGCGGATCCGAATTTAACGGGATATTCTGGGGAAGCCCTGCGCCGACAGCCGGCCCTGCTTTCAACGAAAAGCTTTATCTGAGAAGATATAATGCCTTTATAAATGATTTTAATATAATTGTCAATAACTGATACGATATAAAAACAAATGCCGCTGCTCTGATAAAAGAGAAGCGGCATTTGTTTTTGATATATTTCAGAATGTATTATGGTAAAAATAATACTTTAATTTCCTATCTCTATTTCCTCTCCAAGAAAGTGAGGCTGTTTATCTATAGAACATAATACCGCAATCGCTGTAAGTGATATTATCAGTGCAAGTCTGAA
>CAMTON010000117.1 GCA_947074105.1 uncultured Bacteroidales bacterium | reverse complement strand
AATGCAAAAACACTTGAAGATGTAACATTACATAAATATAGTAACGAAGATATCTACTGGCTGTAGAATAATGTTTCTTTACTATAAAACAATAAAGATAAAAAGGCATCGGGAACTTATTGCTTCCGATGCCTTTTCTGTTTATAGTATATAATGTATGCTTTATATTTTCTTCTTCTGCTTGTTTTATTACTTCTGTATCGTATTATGAATAAAAAACATCAATAACAATCACTTATTAAGGAATACAGATAACTTATTACTGATTATAGAGAATCTATTACAGATTACAATCTGATATTATCCAACATTTCATATTTGTTGCAATGATTATTGAGAATCTGTTGCAGATTATATATTACAGATTATAGATTACCTACTATCTGTTACTGAGATATTAAGACCAAATTTTATTTCAAAGCAAGAAGCGATTACAGGTAACTTACTCTCTGTTGAAGATAACCGACTATCTGTTACTGATCAAACTTCACTAATTATTAATTAATTCAAGAATAGAATTTACTTTATCATCCATAGAAAGAGTGTAATCAATCCAGTTGATTTTTAATCCCCTTTTCTCCATTCCCCGAAACCATGTCATCTGTCTTTTGGCAAACTGATGAATAGCGATTTCAAGAGAGGAAGTCATTTCCTCATAAGATAACTTTCCGGTAAGATATAAAGTAAGATATTTATATTCCAGGCCATAATAAATAAGATCTTCAGGAGCTATTCCGGAATCAAGAAGAGCTTTTACCTCTTCTACCATACCCTCTTCGAGACGCTCTTTAAGACGTTTGGATATCTTTCTTCTTCTCTCCTCTCTGTCTATATCGACACCAATAATAAGAGAATTCAAAGGGGAAAGTTCGGTTTCTTCCGGTGTTGCGTTCTTATAATATTCCTGAATTTCGATCTCTCTTATTGCTCTTTTTGCAGTATCGATGTCAGTCTTATTATGCATTTTCTTATAAGCAGATAGAATAATGGCTAGTTCGTCAAGAGATTTATGTGCAAGGCTTTCTCTGAGTTCTTTATTTTCAGGAACACTAAGAAGTTTATATCCTTTTAGAACTGATTCGATATACATTCCCGTGCCTCCGCAAAGAACAGGTATTTTACCTTTCCCTTTTATCTCGTTATAAGCTGAAAGAAAATCTTTCTGAAACTCATATACATTGTATTTGTATCCGGCATCCCGTATATCAATTATATGATGATTGATTTTTTCTCCGTTAACTGTATATTCATCAAGATCCTTACCGGTACCGAGGTCCATTCCTCTGTATATCTGTCTTGAATCAGCACTAATTATTTCAGTTTTCAAGCGATATGCCAGAGTCGTTGCCAGTGATGTCTTCCCCGATGCAGTTGGGCCAAGTATTGTTATCAAATCCGTCTTCATTCATTATCTTAATAGATGGATAGATTATTGAATCAAGCAATTCATATTCCTGCTCAATAAAATCGCCAAGTATATTTTTATTTATATTATTTCTGATCTCTTTCTCGGTCCAGAATTTTGTCTTATATGCACTATGATCCTTAAAGACTTTCTCATCCTTAATATGAACGATATATAAGAATATTATTCTTTTTATCGACTCATTCTCATAATGATATTTTGTTATAAAGGATGCTCTCTCCGATGCAAGATCATATTTATCAAGAAGCTTTATAAGAGCTTTCGGAAGCTGTTCGCCATAATTTACATCACAGTATAAAGGAGAATCATATTTATTTTTCTCAAGAGTGACGCTTTCTATAGGTTTAAGCAAAAGTCGTCCTTTATAAAATACCATAACTCTCAGTCTTGGATGAAGAAATCTCTTCTTAGTTTCAAGACTTATAGATTTTGCAACTTTCCCGATTACATTCAGATTGTTATCAACAATAGGAAGCCAGGTTTCGGTTTCTAGTTTCTTTGTTATAAGATAGATTCTGATATTTTCATTTATAAAAAGAAAAGCATACATTCCTAATCTGAAATATCCTATGACAGCCAGTGAACTTTCATATTCAGAAGGAAGAGCTCTGTTTATATATATGAAACTTGCTACAACATAAATTGCCAGATAAACAATAAAACGATGACTGAAATTAAAGAATTCATATATATAGTTTTTTAAACTATTATTCTGCATTCTGTTATCATTCTTACATATCAGTTTTATCACACTCTTTTTATTAAAGACGATAAATACAGTCTGAATCAATAGAAATACTTCGAGAATCAGATACTGCAATTTATGCGTAAATAAAGAGAGTACAAATGAAATTATCAGCGACAAAGTGATTGACAACATCAACATCGGCTGAGAATCTTTCTTATTGTTATATTTATCTGCAAAAGTCATTATTATAGAGATAACTAATCCTATCAATAATGAAGTTGTAACATTCAAGAAAATTCCAAAGAACACAAAAAACAAAAGAGGTACCAGACACAATGCCGGGTTCAAAGAACTTTTGTATTTTATTCCATGTTTCATAATTACAATTTATTAAAATAAGCAAGCTTAAATAATACCTCAATTTGCTACTAGATTTTTTTGTTGCATCAAATGCACTCTTACAAAAACAATCAATTATAAGGAAAGTTTATAAATAACAAGTATTTTAACTTTTGTTGTTCCCGTTAAATTAAGGCTGGTTATATAAGTCTATGCTTATAAATATAATCCCCAAAGAACAAGTAAAAATTTAACAATATCTTTTTTTAGTTCATAAAGATTTTCAACTAAAAAGAGTAAAATATTTAATGTTAAATTAATAGATATTTTGTTCTTTTCATATTAACAATCAGATACTATTCTAAGTTGTGAAAAACTTGGAATTAAGTAATAAAATAACAATTTTAAGGGATTAGAAAACAGATTATCATAAGTAGAAAGAAGTATCTTATTTCAGATTCTTATCAAGAAAACGCACCATCTGTCGATAAAGATGCTGGCTTGTATTGCCTCCGTTGATAAAATGATTTCTGTTTGTATAATAATACATATCGAAATCAATATTATTCTGCACAAGAGCCTCCGTAAATTCTAAAGTATTCTGAGGATGAACATTATCATCCGCCGAACCTGTGATGATAAGAAGGTTTCCTTTCAGATTTGCAGCTCTGTTAAGAGCCGAAGTCTTCTGATAACCATCATTATTTTCTTTTGGCGAACGCATGTAACGTTCAGTATAAATTGTATCATAAAATTTCCAGTCTGTAACAGGAGCTACAGCGATTCCTGCTTTAAATACATCACTGCCGGTCATCGACATCAAAGTATTATAGCCACCGAAACTCCATCCCCATATTGCGATAGCAGAAGGATTTACAAAAGAAAGGGAGGAAAGATATTTTGCAGCATCTATCTGATCCTGAGACTCTTTAAGTCCAACATTCATATAAGTTGTTCTCTCAAAATCAGCACCTCTCGCTCCCGTTCCGCGACCATCTACACAAGCCACGACATAACCCTGAGAAGAAAGATATCTTGTCCAGTCAAGTCCCCATTTATCCAGTACCTGTTGAGAACCGGGACCACTATACTGCACCATTACAACAGGATATTTTTTACCGGACTTAAAATCCACAGGTTTGATAATATAACCGTTAAGCATATCTCCTGAGCTGTTTTTAAACTCAAAGAACTCTTTATCGGTCAATGTTACGTTATTCAGTTTAGATTTGAGAGCAGCGTTGTCTTCAAGTGTTCTGATAACTTTTCCTTTCGAATCTTTAAGTGTTACATTAAGCGGAGTATTCACATTTGAATAATAATGCTGCGCATAATTAAAATTAGAGCTGAAATTAGCACTATTTGTTCCCTTTTCGTCAAAAAGAGGTATCAAATTTCCCTTTGCGTCAATTTTATAAACCTCTCTTGTCAGAGGAGAATTCTTTGCGGCCTGTATATAATAACTTTTTGATTTAGGATCATAACCGTAATAATCAGTAATATCCCAGTTACCGGAAGTTATTCTTTTCTGAAGATTTCCGTTAAGAGAATACTGATAAAGATGACGATAACCGTCTTTTTCACTCACAAAAGTGAAGAAATCAGGATAAAACTCTATAAGATCCATATTATCGCCGTTTATATAAGCATTGTTTTCATCTTTAAGAATCACTTTGCTCACTCCGGACTGAGGATTTACCATATGAAGTTTAAACTCGCTCTGATGTCTGTTAAAACTCATTACAGCAAGTTTCTCAGGATCGGTAGTAAAGACAACACGAGGAATATAATCTTCCTGTTTCACTTCCACATCCATTTTCTTTGTTCTTTTTGTAGTAATATCAAAAGTATATACACCTACATTAGAATTTGTTTCTCCTGAAACAGGGTATTTATAAGAGAAAGTACCGGGATAAAGTTCGTTTTCTTTAAGGTCTGGTGCCATTCCGCGGAACATCTGCATAGGATACTCCTTTACATCGCTTTCATCAAATCGGATATAAGCGATAACATTATTATCAGGCGACCAACTGAAAGCCTTATTCATTGAGAATTCTTCTTCATAAACCCAGTCAGGAATTCCGTTTATGATATGATTTTTCTCACCGTCGGTAGTGATAGGTGATTCCGTACCGTAATCCAGTCGTTTCAGATAAAGATTATTATCTTTTGCAAAAGCTACAAGTCTTCCGTTAGGCGAAAAAGTAGCAGCCTGCTGTTTTCCTTCTGAAAGAGGTTTCACAAGGTTTCTTTTAATCTCGTATGTATAATATTTAGCTTTGAAAGAACGACGGTAAATCATTTCCATATCCGTATAAATAAGGATTTTTGTTTCATCCGGACTCATCTCAAAACCTGAAAATCTTTTAAAATCACACTCTTTTGCTTTCGAAGCATCAAAAAGCGTATCAATAGGATTTCCGTTTTTGTACGAGAATCTTATAATACATGATTTATCATTATTTGCTGAAATATAGCTCTCCCCATCCTCAGAAGAAAGCAGCTCAGGATAGGATCTCTGAGAATATCCACCCGCAATTATATCATTAAGTTTTATCTCTTCAGCAGAAGATACAATACAATAACCTGATAAAAATATAGCAAAAGTATATAGTCGTTTTTTCATTATTTCTTACCTTTTATAAGCTCACAAAGATAAATTTTTTCTTCACTTTTTATCTCTCTTTAATGTTTTCTTGTAAATGAATTTAAGTTATTAAGCCTTAATAAAAATGTCAATATCTAAATAAGAACAAATTGAAGATTTATAACTGAGGAAACTTCTCTATATGATTTTTAATGTCTGTCTATATAATTGCTCTGATTTAGAAAACATTTTATTCTTCATTTTTTTTAAAATAGACTTATTACAAACAATCAAAATGTTAAGAATCATCTCAATCACAGGCATATAAGCGCATTTTAAATATAATAAGGATTATAACATTGAAATAATCAAAAAAAAATCTCTCTGATAACTCCTGTAAAGAAAGTTATCAAAGAGATTATTATAATGAAATAAATAAGTCTGCCGACAGGCGGCATATCTATTATAATTATTATTTCAATGATCCGCTGATAAGGAACGTAGCAGCTACCGCAACGATCGCATAAAGTTCAGGGAATACGGCAAGGATAAGAGTTTTACCGAAAAGGTCGTAACCTGCGCCGATACCTGCGATACCGTTAGCACAAACCTGTCCCTGACGGATAGAAGAGAAAAGACCTACGAATCCAAGAGCAAGACCTGCTCCGAAAACTCCGGCAGCAGCAAGCCATGACATATCACTTACCAACACACCCTGCATAAGGAAATATCCAAGGAAACCGTAAAGACCCTGTGTTCCCGGTAGCGCTGAAAGTACCATGAAGTTACCGAATTTATCCGGATTCTTTTTCAAAGCTCCTACTGTAGCGTTTCCTGTGATTGATACCCCATAAGCACTTCCGATTCCGGCAAGTCCTAACATTAGACCAATACCGATGTAAGCTAAAACAATTGGTTGCATAATTTCAAATTTTTAATCGTTATTTTTTTTATTATTATTTCTTTTGTTCCGAAGTCATATAGTCGACTTCTTTGTATTTGCGGAAATTTATTCCGACTTTATAATTCAGAATAAGGTCATCTGACCTTTTATTATTTATCTTCTTTTTCTCTTCTTGCGAAAGGAGTATATTTCTTACCGCCTCCCTCGAATCCTGCATTCTTATAGAACTCTACAAATGTCAGACGCATAGGATGCACGAAAGCTCCAAGACCTGCCATAAAGATATTCATACCGTGACCGAAAAGCAGAATAAGAAGAGAGACGATAAATCCGATAACAGGAATATCCGGACTCATTTTATCTGCAAGGTCATTAAATACAAGACCAAGTACGGCACCGGAAATACCAAGCGCAAAAAGACGTACGTAAGAAAGAAGGTCTCCCATCAGCCCGGTAGCCATATTATATGTATCCCAGACTCCCGCGCCAACATTGATAAATACATTTCTTTTCATATCATTGAAAATAAATATACCAAGTGCGCCGACGCCTCCGGCTACATAATAAATAATTTTTGCTACCGATTCATCGATAATTCCGAAATGATGCAGCACAGCTCCTGTTCCACAGCCTACGATAGCTATAAACCATCCCCATGCCGACAATGCATTTTTGAATCCGAATCTGATAGTATAACCAACTGCTTTGATTGCCATACCGAAGATAATCTGGATTGCTCCCACTATCAGCGATAAAGTAAACAGTTTATCTGGATCTAGCATGAATTTCTTCATATTCTGAATCCATGGCCATTTTACCTTAAGAAGTTCGATTCCGAAGAACGTACCGCTTATAAAACCGAAAATGATTGTTCCGGCACCCAAAACCGCCACAAGCGACAACATCGGCTTCATTGCTGGTTTAACAAATCTCCGGCCTATCAGTCCAGCAAGGCACAATATCACTCCGTAACCGGCGTCTCCGAGACATAATCCGAAGAACATCACAAAGAAAGGAGCGAAAAACGGCGTAAGATCAAGCTCTGAATAAGAAGGCAACTGATACAACTCCGCAATCGGATGAAAAAGAGCCGCAAACTTATTATTATGAAGTTTAATCGGAGCAGGATCTTCCTTCTTAGCTTTTTCGCAGGTATAGAATATACCAAGCGAATCAAGATATTTATTAACCTCTTCAGTATTCTTAGTAGGAATCCATCCTTCAAGGAAAATAAGTTTATTTTCTGCCTGAGGATCTGAACTCAACTGAACCTTTGTAAGGTCAACCGCTTCAAGAGCAAAATTATATCCCTGTTCAAGAGAATGATAAGAATCAAAACAGAACTGAGTTATAGTATTCTCTATCTCATTTTCATGTTTGATTTCATTATTCAGAATAGCAGTAAGATCAGAAAGAGATTCCTTTGGAAGTCTTACTCTTTCAGTTTCTTCCATATCTGTCACAACACCTTCCGGAGTCATCGTAATGAAATAAACCTGAGAATTGAATTCTGAGACAATTATAGCATTATAATTATCGACCCATTCTTCATTAAAGTTTCTTGCGGCACATGTAAAGAATCTTACTATATACCCTGCACTTCTTAAAGAATAAATCTTATCCCAGTCAAATTCGCCCCACGCACCAAAACGTTCTATTTCTTTCTGAACGAAAATCTTACGCTGAGCGATTTTTGTTTTTTCTTCCTGAAGAGAATCATACTTGTCTAGAGCGGCCTGATAATCAAAACCTTCAACCGCCGGTTTGCATTTTGCGATATTGTCGTCAGCTCCGGCAATTATAGCAAGTTCTTTAAGAACTCTCTCAAAACGCGATGTCAGCGCAATCTGATTCTGAAGATTGGAACCGTCTTCCACTATTCCGCTCTGACGCTCTATTACATGACAAAGGCCAAGATCTCTTAGTTTAAGCAAGAAATCGTTGTATTCCTTATAATATACAAGGAAATTGTATTTAGACATTCCTACAACCATGGATCAACTTCCTCCTTTCTTTTCTCTTGCTGAGCACGCATGATTTTCTGAGATGATTTTGAAAGATTTTCCTCATCTTCCATAAAACGTTTTATTTTACGGATTGCGTCCTGATAGCCCGGAATCTGTACTTTCTCAAAAAGATTTACTTTCTGAGTAGTTTTTTTCCTTGCAACTTCAAGCAAGCTTAATTTCATATCCGTAAAATCACGCTCTATAGCGGTACGAGACATCCGTATAAGTATTACCAGTCCGTCGACATACCAGTTAGGAGCGGAAAACAGACTGAAAGGAGGAATATCGAATTCAATATTCGATAAAACAGGTACTCTGACTCCGGCAATCTTCTTAACGTCAAGCTCAACATCCTTAACTTTAATCAAAGTAGGATCAAACTCACTCCAAAGCGCCATCATATTATCATACGCTGCAATCTCCTGTTCCAGTTTCTTTTCCAGATCTTTGGCCTCATCTTTCGATTTCTTAACCTCCATACGAAGCGCACTCTCCTTATTTTTAATTGTCGGCAGAGTTCGCACACGCATTTTCAGATTCTTTTCCAGATCCTGAAGCGAGGTCTTATTATATTGAAATTTTATAGCCATTATATTAATATTTTAATTTTAAACCCTATATACCCGAGAGTATAACATATCTTTCAGAAATATATGGAAACTTTTTATTTCCAGTATTTATCTACAAGACTTTTCTTAAGGTTAACCTCATCCGGTTTAAAATATTTGGCAAACAATCCCCATGTCACATCAAGCATCTCGTCAATTTCAAGATTAACGTCGATTGCAAGAATGTCATTTGCGTATTCTTTCGCGAATCCCAAAGTACGCTCATCATAATTGGTAAGGTCGAAACCATTTTCCATTTTTGTTCTCGCGTTAGCTGCATCTGAATAAAGACGTACTGCAGCATTCATCACCTGAGGATGATCTTCTCTGGTTTTCTTACCCTGAACAAGCTGTTTAAGACGTGAAAGAGAACGGAACGGGTCAACGATAACTTTACCGATTTCAGAGTCACGACGAAGGAAAAGCTGTCCCTCTGTGATATAACCTGTATTATCCGGTACCGCATGAGTGATATCCCCTCCCGAAAGTGTCGTAACGGCGATGATCGTGATTGATCCGCCTGTAGGGAACTGCACCGCTTTCTCATAGATCTTAGCAAGGTCGGAATAAAGAGAACCCGGCATAGAGTCTTTAGA
>CAMTON010000116.1 GCA_947074105.1 uncultured Bacteroidales bacterium | reverse complement strand
TCTCATTATTAACCGGTTTTACCTGTTACTGGAGTATAATTTCATGATATTAAACAGAGAAGTCTGTGATCTCCGGAACGGATTTATCTTTCAACCTTCACTTTGCTGTCGTTTCTTAAAGTCTCAAATCCTTTTACGATAATGATATCGCCTTCTTTAAGTCCGTCGGTAATTTCAACATTATATTTATCCTCGATACCCGTTGTTATCTCTCTGTATTTAGCGACATTCTTATCAAGTGTATATACGAAACGGCTTCTTCCGCGGCTCTGGATGATAGATTTAGGGATTATGATTGCATTATCATTGTTTTCAACGATAATATCGGCTTTAACAAACATTCCCGGTCTTATCTTAAGATCCTTATTGTTGATTTCAAGTTTTCCTTTGAAAGTTCTTGTTTCCGCGCTGATAGCAGGAGAAAGTTCTCTGATAGTTCCCTGAAGAGTATCGTTTTTAAGAGAGTAATGAGTAATGGCAACTTTCTGCCCCGGGTTTACACTTGTAATAGCATTTTCAGGCAGGTTTATATCCATATAAAGAGTGGAATAATCCATAATTGAAACAATGGATTTCCCCGTTTCAAGTTTTACATTGGAAGTATAATGCGGAAGATCGACAATCACTCCTGAAAAAGGAGCCTTAATATTCATATAGTCTAGTTTGAACTGAGCATTTTCCACTTCAAGTTCCGCGCTTGCCACTTTAAGTTCAGAGTTTTTCACCTCGGTAAGCGTTGCTCCTCCCTTTTCATATAATGCTTTCTGCTTCTGAAATTCCTGTTTTACAATCTCAAGGTTCTTGCATTTGATATCGTAAGAGATATCGTTAAGATATTCCTTATCGTCGAATTTTACGATAACGGTTCCTGCCGATACTTTATCTCCCAGACGGTATGGCTGACCCGTTGACGGATTTCTCTGAAGGACATAAGTTCCTGCCATCTGAGATTTGATCTCTGTATCTTTACTTGCAACGGCAGTTCCCGAAGTATTAATATATCTTTTGATAGGTCCCGGTTTAAGCTCGTTTACCGAAACAGGTGAAGCGATTTCGGTATTTGCGTTATTAGCATCTTTCTTACAGCTGTACAAAGAAAGTAAAGCAAGTAATCCTAAGCCGGGTAATATATTTCTGTAGTTCATATCTTTTATTTTTTATAGGTCTTCAGTCAAATTTTATAAACTCTGTTTTTGTTTCGGGTAAATGAAAATGAGTCTTATGATATTCATTATATAACTCTGTTTTTTATTATTTATTCCCCTTATTATCTTTTATTTATGCAGAAGCATGTTTATCTCCGGCATTATGGATCTGTTTGCCGCGAAATCATATAAAGTCAGGATTCTCAGGTTAAGAAGATCGATCTTATAATTGATCATTGCCTGCACAAGCGATATCTTCTTAGAAGAAAGCTGATTCTCAAACTGGCTCATCTCCATACCAGAAAGGTCTCCGTTACGGTATCTTTCAAGATTAAGGTCATAAGTCAGCTGAGCATTCTTCACATTCTGGCGTGCTATTTCAATCTGTCGGTAATCGTTTTCAAGATTACGGTAAGTCTGACGCACATCCATTTCAATAGTCTTTTCTTCTTCCTGTCCCTGAAGGAGATTTATCTTCATCGCTGTTTCCTGCGATTTTATTCTTGCTTTTCGTTCTCCCCAGTCAAAGATCGGAACAGAGAAGCTTATTGCCACGCGGGGATTCTGGGTAGGATGTTCATATATCTTTCCGAAAGCCGAGTTATCACCCATAATACCGATTGAAAGCGCTACATCTCCTTTAAATTCATTCAGAGCCTTAGTCTGTATCATCTGAAATTCAAGCTGCTCGGTAGTGATCTGTCTTTGTCTTAATTCAAGACGTGAAGTCATCGCACTCTGCACCGCCTGATCAAGATCAATATGTACTTTCTCCACATTAACCTCGGTAATAACAGTGAAATCATCATCAAGTGGCATGCCAAGTCGCTGCTTAAGCTGATCTTTTGCATTTTCTACCGTAACTCTCGCATCTTCTACACTTGATAATGCAGTGGAAAGGTTAAGTTCAGCCTGAAAAAGTTCATCTTTTGCTGCCAGATCTGCTTCAACTTTATTGTTTATGATTTCATAACTTTTCTCAGCACTCTGCAAAGCTTCTTCACTGATAAGAAGATTACTCTGAGCTGTATATACACTATAAAAAGACGTTGTGATATTTCTTTCAAGATTAAGTTGCTGAAGGGCATATGCTATCATAGAATTCTCATAATCAAGTTCCAGCTCCTTAAGGGTCATCTTTGTTCTGTTATAAGTAAAAAGAGGCTGATTAAGACTTAAATAAAGATTATTCTGAAAAGCTTTATTCTCATTTGTACTCGAACTTGTTATCTGCGATTTATTATCCTGCCAGCCGAAACTGTTGACAAGCGATATGCTACCGTCTGTCCATAATATCGGTTGCACGACACGGAAAGTTCCCATTGTTGAAAACGATTCATTCGTGTACCATTGAGAAAGACGGTTGTCAAAACTTCTGTTTTTAGAATATGTCACAGGATTAAGATCAAGAGAAAATCTTGACTTCAAAGCCGCTCTCTGAGCCAGAAGATTAAGTTTGGATCTTTCAAGATTCATAAGCGAAGTCTTAATGTCGGGACTGTTTACCCCGGCAATCTCAAGAGCCTTTTCCATTGTAAGTGCTATTTGCCCGTTCATTGATGCAGAACCAAGCATCAACAGGGCGCAAAAGCATAATTTCCTCATACTATAGATGTATTTATTTTTTCCGGTTAATTACCCATATAAGGCTCACCATCTCCTGCCGAAGATAAAATCTCCGGTTCATCGTTTTTTCAAGAATATATTTTAAAATCTATCTGTTTAATTCTTATCCGAAGAGTAACTATGTGACTTTACGGTATTTACGAATAGATATTTTCTAAGTCAATGCATTAATATCTGCTTTTTTGTCCGGCTTATATCCGGTCACCTCAGAACAACTATCTTTTTACAAGTTTCACAGCATCGGCTTCGATACAGTTAAGTTTAGTTTTGTCAGTAAGTTTTACGGTAAATGTTCCTTTTTCAACATAGAATGTTCCCAGCAAGGCCCATCCCTGATCATTTCTTCTCAGATTAAGCGTATATTCATCAGGGTCCTCACCTTCATTATTGATAAAGAACTGATATTTTGCCTCTTTCCATCTTTGCCATCTTACTTCATCGTATCCGGCAACCCAGTAATAAAGGTCATACTGTCCTTCTTCCTCAACAGGAATATCCCATTTTGCCCAACCGTTACCTTTTCCTTTTTTAAGGAAATGAACCGATCTTACGTTTCTTCCGTAATATCGCGGAGCAGTTGTCTTCGCCCATTTCAAAGGCGGACGCCAGGGATTATATCCCACAAAATCAAGTCCCGTTCCGTCATCCTCTTTAAGAATCCAGGTAGCCAGCAAACCTATCGGTTCGTTTTCTGATATTGAAAATTCAGGATCTTCGTTATCTACGATAATGATCCCTTTTGTTTCAATATTTTCAACATCATAAGTATCAGCCTCGCGAGGTTTTCGGTCGACGACTTTAGTCACGCTTCCCGATCTGAAATTTAATGTAGAAGGTATATTGGTTGAAATATTCGTCGTTATCTCAAATCCCATAGGTTGGGTATTTGTTATTATCACTCTTTCTACGGTATTTCCGGCATCGACATAGAAATAGTCATTTGTTCTCTGATTCTGTTGTTCCCTTACCTCGATATTAAGAAGACCGAAAATATCGGATACGTTATGAATCTTAAACACTGTCTCATAAATATCCTCCTCACCGTCGGTGAAATAGGAAACAGTAGGTTCTGATATTTCATAACCGGGACAATATACTGAATCAAGCCATAGTGAATAATCTTCTCTGAAATCCCAGTCTGTAATATTCTCAAAATGACGGATCATTCTTCCGAACTCGATATTCTTAAAACTATTATTATTTATATAAGC
The DNA here is from genome assembly GCA_947074105.1 of uncultured Bacteroidales bacterium. Classification (GTDB taxonomy): domain Bacteria; phylum Bacteroidota; class Bacteroidia; order Bacteroidales; family JAUNSR01; genus JAUNSR01. Next base: position 5,224 of record CAMTON010000116.1, on the reverse strand, counting down.
ATAGACAGAATCGCGGAACTCATCTTTACCGAGTCTTAATTCGCCGGGCATAAAAAACTCGGCTGACTTAAGTGTTACAATATCATTCATCAGTTCCTTGTTGTCGGAATACATAAGATCCCTGAAACTTGATTTCTGAAACAGAAGATTCGCCTTTTCCTGTGCCGATATTCCGTTTACGTTTCTCAGCCATCTGTTATTGCTGCTCGGATCCACATACTGTTCCAGTAGGCGGTTTGCAAATGCAAGTTCCGGAGAATAAAGATTTACCCTGAAGTTAAAAAGCTGCGGATATACGTTATATCTGTTAGGAGTAACCTGAAGATTGCCAACACCTCCCGCTTTCATGCTCCATTTGAAATCACCGTTATCCTCATTAAAGAAATAAATCATATTTCTTGCAATCTCATGATTTATCTCATAATCTGATCTTTCCTTCTGTCCCCATCTGGCTCCCATCTGACTCCATTCTTTCCTTCTTCTTCTTTGTTCCGCGAAATCGGCATTACCGATATCATAACCTCTTTCGGCCACAAAGACAAGTTCCGGCTGAACAGTTTCCTGCGACTTTGTCCACAAACGAGGATAAGTCTCAAAGTTTGCCGGAACTTCAACAATACCGAATCTTTTAAAAGGATATTTAAGATTCCTTCTTCTTTCGGTATCAAGCTTCATATCAGCAATCATAAAAGAAAGGGTATCCTTAAGCGAATCCAGTGATTCGGTGAAATAATCATGCTTCTTAATCATCCAAAGCGAATAATCAATGGTATCGACCTTGATCGACATCTTTTCATAATCACCTATGGCCACCGACAAATTCATAAGTTTTCTGTCAGGCTCAAACAGATATTTACCGTCAATAAGAGTATCTTTTCCCTGAGAAACAGCAACCAGAGAATCAAGAGGTGTCACATCAAGACGGAAATCAGCAAAATAAGACTGAAGCCATCCCGGGTTTTCAGGACTGTAAGAGACTCCCTGTTTCGGATACCATCCTGTCTCAGGTGTAAGAAGAAGATATTTTGGCGTTATAAAAGCATAACTTTTCTCAATATTGAAAAGCATGACGCTTTTTGTTGCTTCAAGTTCTTTGTTGTCGATATCGAGATAACAGTAGTTCTGATCTATACCTCCTTCATAACTGAAGTCAAGAGTTACTTTCTCATTTCTCCTCAGTTCCTTTCCGAAATCAACAATAATAATCTGATTATCGCGGATAAAACTTATATCATGAGTCTCACTTGTCAGAGCATTGATTTTTAATGAAGGATTCAGAGAGAAAACAAACTCCGATGCATTTTCCTGTGCATGACCTATAAATCTCACATCCGCTTCTATTGATTCAGGCTTATGAATAAGTGATATTATACACGAATCAGGTGCAATCTTTGCATAATCCGCATACTGATTATTTATCGCTATATATTTTTCCCTTGCTGAATTATCTTTGTAAAAACCTGCAATATGGCTGTAAATCAAAACTGCCGAACCGATAAAGATTACAATAGAAGTCAGTAGCACATATTTGCTTGTCCTTTTATTATTGGCAAGTCGCGGTAGCTTATATATCGTCATTGCAATCATTCCCATTCCCAGAGTAAGATAAATCGCTCTGTGAAGTAAGATGGAATAAAGATTTACATGCCCCACTATATCCGACTTCATAAGAGGAAGGCTGAAACCTATATAATCAAACAGGTAATATACAGAATCACCTATATAAAACAATGTCAAAGCTATATAGGCAAGAAGCAAAGCGAAAACAACCGCCTGATTCTTAAGCAGAATCATAAGAAAATATGATAACCCTATTATAAACACCAGGGTAGGAATACTTATAACAAAAAAGTAAAACACATAGGCCTGCCAGTCGATCCAGACATTCTCCGCTCTGTAATTATAGAATAAGGAGATAAGCAGAGCCATAAGATTAAGAAAGATAAACATCTTCAGACTTCCCCATGTCTTTCCCAGTACGTATTCCGTATTACTCATCGGCTTGACGAAAAACACTTCGGAAGTATCCAGTTTCGTATCCCTCTTTATAAACTCAGAAGCAAGGAATATAGCAATGATAGCCTGCCCGACATTTATAAGAAGCATATTGAAATAAGGAATATTCGAAGGTATAGCATCAAGAATCCACGGACGGCCGCTGCTGAGGAATGCCGTATTGGTAATCCATAACGGCAGAATAGAAAGAATGGTGAATATCTTAAAAAACCACCCTCTTCTCAATAGTCTGCTTTCATATTTTGCAACTGCTGATATATTGTGAAATGAAATCATTAGTATTTAGATCTTAATAAGTAGATTCTTTATTTAGTAAGCCTTTTTAGCATAAGCCGGAATATTAAAGTCCGTTTATCCTTTTCTCCATAAATCAAATTTACTGTCGATATAATAAACATAGGCATGCTCAAGATTAGGTGCGAAAAGCTCGGCTCCTTCACAAGGTTGTGTCTCCGACACTATCTGTATCTCCCATCCGTTTGCTACAGGGATTGTAGTAATGACAGGATATTCCTCATTTATTCTCTGAAATATATCATCCGGAACGACCGCTCTCCACACTTTTCCCTCAGCTCTTTTTATAAGTTCTTCCGGAGAACCCACAAACGAAATCTGACCTTTATTCAAAAGTGTCATATTATTACATGAACTTGATATATCTCCTACGATATGTGTTGAAAGTATAATCGAAACGTTGTTTCCGGCAGCCTTTGACAGAAGATTCCTGAAGCGGATTCTTTCCTCCGGGTCAAGACCTGTGGTCGGCTCATCTACCACAATCACCTTAGGATCATGAATAAGAGCCTGAGCTATACCGAGTCTTCTTTTCATCCCTCCCGACAGCTTATTGGCATATCGGTCTCTCACATCATAAAGTCCTACGGAATGAAGCATCTCATCGACTCTTTCCTTTCTCTGCCGTCTTGAATTCATTCCCGAAAGCAAAGCTGCATAATCAAGAAATTCATAAGTCTTATATTGTGCAAAAAAACGGAAGTCCTGAGGCAGGTAACCCATTATCTTTCTTACCTGTTCCCTCTCTTTCAGAATATCATAACCATACATATCGATAGACCCTGAAGTAGGTTCCGACAATGCTACAAGTATTCTTATGAAAGTTGATTTTCCGGCTCCGTTCGGTCCGAGAAGGCCGAACATTCCGGGTGGAATTTCAAGATTTACATCCTTTAAGGCATGGTTACCGTTCGGATATATTTTATTCAGTCCCTTTATTACTATACTCATGTCTGTGTTTTCATTTTCTGTTTGACCGGCTTATGGTCAAATAGTTTAATCTTTATAAAAAAATTACAAAAAAAAGCTTCTGAATGTAATTTAATGTATTAAGATTATTAAAGGTAATGTGTTAACAGTCGCAATTTAAACTAATTATTTGATTCTTCTTATCTTTTCACAATTTTTGAGAATCCTTTGTATAAAAATTGCATATTAAATCCTTTTTCCGCAACAAACACACCAATAAGAATAAATACACATCCCAATACTGCTATCGGAGTGATTTTTTCATCAAGAAAGATATAGGCCGATACACTTGTTATAGCAGGCCCGAGATAAATATAATTTGAAGCACTTACTGCACCAATATGCTTGACAACGACATTCCAGAGGAAAAAACAAAGCATTGAAGCAAGAAATCCCAGGAATATGATATTGAATAATATGACAGGATTTGAAAAAGCGCTCCATTCAAAATTCATCGGTCTGAACAGGAAGAATGGAAGTAATGTCACAAGACCATAGAAGAATACCTTTCTTGTCACAAGCAGAACATTGTATTTCTTATTATTAAGCGACTTGATTATTATGCTGTAGAATGCCCACGACAAAGCAGCCATAATAGTAAGGATATCTCCCATCGGACTTATTTTTAACATAAAACTTCCGTTGAAGACAACAAGCGATACACCAAGCAATGCTATGAATGAACCGGTAAGAAGAGTAGGTTTCAGCTTCTCCGATTTATGGAACAAACGTACAAGCAAAGCTGTAAAAAGCGGTGCCGTACATATTATGATCGATACATTTGAAGCAAGAGTATATTCAAGCGCCATATTCTCAGTAACAAAATACAGAGAACCGCCGGCAATACCTGCCGCGACAAATGTCAGTTCATCTTTTATATTGTTTGCCAATAGCTTTTTAGGAGCAAAGATCCATATAGTACAGTAAGCTATAAAAAACCGAAACAACAGTATCTCCGCGGGGGAGAAACCGTTGCTCAGTAATATCTTAGTTGAAATAAAAGTAGTACCCCAAACAAGTGAGGTGAACAGAGCAAGAATATGATAAAACCATCTTGACTCCGTCAGTTTATTTTCAGTCATTTTTTTATTAATTAATATCCTGCAATTTCAGCGATTGAGTTAGGAACATCAGTATTCTCCATAATACCGGTAAACTTATCAGCACCGACACCGATAGCATAAACAGGCACATAAGATGCAGTATGAGTATTTGAAGTCCATCCCACTCTTGAAACTCTGTTTATCGTCTTAATGATAAGTGCGGCAAGTGCGCTGTCTTCCGAATACTCGCTTTTTGTTTTCTCCTGATCTCTCTTTTTTATCGCCGATTCAAAACTATGTTTTATAGCTTTCTCCTGATCTTCAGTCGGTTTGAAATCATCCCAGAGACCTGTCTTATCTTCAATAAAATCTTTGAATTTATGCCAGTTTATATGATGATCGTCCTTAAACAGTTTGAAAATAGATCTTGACAATGCAGTCTGCGACATTTTCTGAGAAGCAAAATTATTAAAAGAAAGTGTATAACCTTCAACACCAAGACCAAGACCTCCTGTTTCATGATCGGCAGTTACGACAATAAGAGTGGAATCAGGTTTCTGTTTATAGAATTCATAAGCAAGACAAACAGCTTCATCCATATCCATAACCTCATATATAGTAGTCCCCGCATCATTTGAATGACTCGACCAGTCGATCTTTCCCCCTTCTACCATCATAAAGAAACCTTTGTTTTTCTTTGCAAGGAAATCAATCGCTTTTTCCGTAATCTGTGCCACGCTCAGATCATCATCTTCTCTGTCGATAGCAAAAGGAAACGAATCAACAGCTTTTCCCTCTTTCTGAATAAGGATAACTTTTTCAGTATCATTTGTCACTTCCTGATAATTCTCGATGCCGCGGATCACTTTGTAACCGCTTTTATTGAACATATCAAAAAGATT
>CAMTON010000115.1 GCA_947074105.1 uncultured Bacteroidales bacterium | reverse complement strand
CAGACGGAGAACAGGGAGAACTGGTTTTTACAACTCTGAAAAAAGAAGCCCGTCCTCTGATCCGCTTCCGTACCAATGATATCGGAACTGTGACAAGAGAGAAATGTAAATGCGGAAGGACTCATGCGAGAATAAATATTACCGGACGACGCGATGATCTTCTGATTGTATCAGGAGTGAATGTCTTTCCGAGTGATATAGAATATGTGATAAGAAATATTTCTGAACTGTCGGGAGAATACAGAATTACGGCTTATACCGAGAATTTCAGTACCCGCTTCAGTGTTGAGGCGGAACGCGCAATAAATGATACTACACCGGAGGAGGAACTTATCCGGACAATTTCAACAAATATAAAGGCGAGGGTAGGAGTAAAACCTGCAGAAGTGAAGATTCTTCAATATCTGGAACTGCCGAGAGCGACTCATAAAGCAAAACGTTTAATCGATAAAAGAGATAAATAATGCCTGTATTAAGTAAAAGAACAGAACATTTCACCGATTCTGTAATAAGAAGAATGACAAGGGTTGCCAATAAATACGGAGCAGTGAACCTGTCACAGGGTTTTCCGGATTTTGATCCTCCGCAACAGCTTAAAGATGCTCTTGCTCAAGTTGCACAGGGCAGTATCCATCAATACGCGGTAACATGGGGCGCAAAGAATTTCAGGGAAAGTCTTGCCCGTAAACAGGCGGTGTTTACAGGCGTGGAGGTAGATCCTGAAACTCAGATCGTAGTGACCTGCGGCAGTACGGAAGCCATGATGGCTTCCATGCTTGCCGTAACCAATCCCGGAGATAAGGTGATTGTATTTTCTCCTTTTTATGAGAACTACGGAGCTGATGCAATCCTTTCGGGAGCGGAACCGATTTATGTTCCTCTTCGTCCCCCACGTTTCGGTTTTGATCCAGAAGAACTTGAAAATGCATTTCGACAGAATCCCAAAGCTCTTATTCTATGCAATCCGTCAAACCCGTGCGGAAAAGTCTTCACAAGAGAAGAACTTGAATTTATAGCAGAACTTGCGATAAAATATGATGTGTTTGTAATTACTGATGAGGTATATGAACATATAGTCTATAAACCCCACAAACACATCAGTTTCGCATCTCTTCCGGGTGTATCGGATCTTACAATCACATGCAGTTCGCTGTCTAAGACATATTCAATCACAGGATGGCGTTTAGGCTATGTCATCGCTCCGCCCCATATAACGGAAAGCATAAGAAAAGTGCATGATTTTCTTACTGTCGGTGCAGCAGCCCCGTTGCAGGAAGCAGCAGTGACAGCACTTAATTTCGATACGGATTATTACAGAAAACTGCTCGGCCATTATACCGAAAAGAAAGATTTCTTTATTGACGGTCTGCGACGAATAGGTCTGAAGTTTACCGAACCTCAGGGAGCCTATTATGTAATGGTCGATGTTTCCGAATTCGGTGTTAAAGATGATGTCGCTTTTTGCGAATGGATGGCAAAAGAAGTGGGTGTCGCAGCCGTACCCGGTTCAAGTTTCTTTAAGAATAAAGAAAACAGCTATGTCAGATTTCATTTTGCCAAGAATATATCGACACTTGAAGATGCACTCAAAAGACTTGAAAAACTAAAAGAAAAAGTAAGAAATGGAAAAAATGACGGAGATACGCTGGCATGGCAGAGGCGGACAGGGCGCGTTTACAGCATCTAAACTTTTTGGTGAGGCTGTCGCCCTTTACGGAGGATTGCATGCTCTTGCATTTCCTTCTTTCGGACCTGAAAGAAGAGGAGCTCCGGTTCTTGCCTTCACAAAGATATCGGCAGAGAAAATCGAAGACAGAAGTGATATCCGTAAGTGCGATTATATTGTGATTCTTGATGAGTCATTATTTGACGGAAACTTTATAAACGATCTTAAGCCTGAGGGAAAGATAATTATAAATACCTCTCTGCCGGATAAATATAAGAATCATTATGACAAAAGAATAATAGCAGTCGATGCTACCGGAATATCATCTTCCGTGCTTGGAAAACCGATTGCCAATACTGCGATGACAGCCGTGCTTGCTTCTGTATCGGGTATTGCGGAACCACTGATACTCTATAAAGCCCTTAAACATTATTTTAAGGATGAACTGCTCCGGAAGAATATGGAAATTATTACACGGACTTTTGATATAAGTCAGAATATTATACGACAATGAACAGACCACCGGTAAGAAAATATATTAAACCGAAGCATATCAGCGATTATCCTGTCGGGCCTTCTTTTTCAGCCGGATATCTTACTTCCGATAATTCCGGGTGGAGAACGTTAAGACCGGTCATTGACAATGACTCCTGCACTGGATGTCTGAAATGCTATCTGTGCTGCCCCGAAGGAGTGATTTATCCTAAAGAAGGGAAAATAGATATAGACTACGATTTCTGCAAAGGCTGTGGTATATGCAGTAAGATATGCAGGAATAAAGTAATAAAAATGGAAAAAGAGAAAAAATGAAAGCTATAAGAAAATTCATATCCGGAGATGATGCTGTGGCAGAAGCTGTAAGACTTGCCTCTCCCGATTTCATTGCTGCTTATCCGATAACACCGCAGACTGTTGTGGTGGAAAGATTATCCGAAATGGTTGAAGATGGTTCGCTTGTGTCTGAATTTATGCATGTAGAATCGGAACATTCCGCTCTTTCTGCCTGTATGGGAGCAAGCGCAATGGGAGTCAGAACATTTACCGCAACTTCTTCACAGGGGCTTCTTTATATGGCTGAATGTCTTCCTTATGCCTCAGGCGGACGTTTCCCTATTGTCATGATGAACGGTAACCGTTCAGTCGCTCTGCCATGGAGCATTTACGGTGATCATCGTGATTCACTTTCTCAGCTTGACAGCGGATGGATACAGATATATGTCGAAGATGCTCAGGAAAGTCTTGATATGACGATTCAGGCATTCGCGATTGCCGAGAATGCAGAAGTCCTTACACCGGTTATGATTAATCTTGACGGTTTTCTTCTTACACATACCTACGAACTTGTTGAAATTCCGGAAAAAGATATTGTCGGTTCGTGGCTTGCTCCTGTTGATAATCCTTATGCGATGAATTTTGATAATCCGCGCAACATGGGATTCAGTTCTCAGCCGTCGGATAATACCGAATTCAAATATCAGCAGCATAAAGCGGTAGAGGATTCTCGGAAAATAATACTTGAAACGGAGAAATCTTTTGAACAGATTTTCGGTCGCTCTTATGGCGGACTTGCTGCAGGATTTATGTGCGATGATGCCGAATTTATCATAATAACTCTCGGAAGCGTGACAGGCACATGTCGTACAGTAGTCAGGGAGCTCAGAAAAGAAGGCATAAAGGCCGGACTTATAAAAATAAGATTTATGCGACCTTTCCCGACAGACGAGATTATCGGTCTTACGACAAATGCAAAAGCTATTGCGGTGCTTGACAGGGATATATCTTTCGGATATGAAGGCACTGTTTTTACTAATGTGAATTCCGCTCTTGCCAGAACACATAACGATATCCTGAAAATGAATTATATAGCAGGTCTCGGCGGACGCGATATCCCGAAAGAAAGCATACGTGAGATATTTAAAGAACTTGAAGAAGGTCTGACAACAAGACCTGATAAGGCAGTGAAATTTTTAAACCTAAATGTAGAAACAGATGAAAAGTATAGCGACTCAGAAGATAACAGCACACAACATCACAGAGAAGGAGTTCTTTTATGGTCATAAGGCATGTGCGGGATGTGGCGGCAGCGTGGTTGTCCGTCTTGCTCTAAAAGTCTTAGGAGAAAGAACAATCACTGTTATTCCGGCAGGATGTATGTCTGCCGTAGGGTTTATCTATCCGCAGCTTTGTTTTTCAAATAATGCCATTATCTCAACATTTCCCGGAACTGCTTCGATGCTTTCGGGTGTTGCCGCAGCAGCAAAAGCAAAAGGATATAAGGATTATCATGTTCTGGGGATAGCCGGAGATGGCGGAACAGCCGATATCGGTCTTCAGGCTTTATCGGGAGCAATTGACAGACGTGATAAGATAATTTATATATGTTACGATAATGAAGCATATATGAATACGGGGATTCAGAAAAGTTCGCTTACTCCTTTCGGTGCCAAAACAACAACTACACCGCCAGGGAAAAATATACGCGGAACACTTACGGTAAAAAAGAATATGTTTGAAATAATCGCAGCTCATAATATCGATTATGCCGCTACTGCAAGTATCGGTTATGTACAGGATCTTATAAACAAGATACAGAAAGCATCTCTTGTTGACGGCCCCTCATATATACATGTGTTCGCACCATGTCCGACAGGCTGGGGAATTAAGACTGATGAAACATTTGAAATTGCAAAGGAAGTTGTGGATTCAGGACTGTGGTATCTTGCAGAATATGAAAACGGAGAATTCACTCTGAACAGAAATCCACGTGAATTTACTCCTGTTGAGAATTACCTGAAGAAACAGAGCCGCTTCAGACATCTTCTTGAAGAGGATATAATAGAGATAACAGAAGCACGTGACCGTAAATGGGAACGAATGCGCAGACAATGGAACAAAAACTAAATACTTAAAATCATGGTTGCCGAAAATATACTCGAAACGATAGGGAATACTCCCATTGTGAAATTATCGCATACGGATAGCGGGAAATGTACTATTTTCCTGAAACTGGAGAATCAGAATCCCGGAGGATCAATAAAAGACCGTGTCGGTCTTTCGATGATAAACAAAGCTGAGGAAGATGGTCTGATATGTCCAGGAGACACAATTGTTGAGGCAACCGCTGGAAACACCGGAATAGGTCTTGCTCTTGCTGCAAGACTAAAAGGTTATAATCTCATTCTTGTCATACCTGATAAGATGAGCAGTGAGAAAATCAGTCATCTTAAAGCTCTCGGAGCTGATATCGTAATGACACGATCAGATGTGATGAAAGGAGATCCTGAATATTATCAGGATTATGCGCGCCGGATAGCTATTGAGAAAGGAGCTTATTTCATAAATCAGTTTGAGAATAAAGCAAACCCTTATGCTCATGAGACCGGAACGGCACCGGAAATATGGGAACAGATGGATCATAATGTAGATGCCGTCGTGGTAGGTGTAGGATCATCCGGAACCATTACCGGAATAACCCGCTTCTTTAAAAAGGTATCACCTGAAACGGAGATAATTCTTGCGGATCCTGAAGGCTCTATACTTTGTGATTATATAAATGACGGAATTTTACGTAACGAAGCAGGAAGCTGGCTCGTAGAGGGGATAGGAGAGGATTTTATCCCTTCGATAGCAGATTTCTCTCTTACAAACAAAGCTTATTCCGTAACCGATAAAGAAAGTATTCAGAGTGTTTACGATCTTATTCGCAATGAAGGAATACTGGCAGGATCTTCTACCGGTACGCTGTTGTCGGCAGCAATAAAATATTGTAAGGAACAAACCCGGCCAAAGCGTGTGGTTACGATCGCCTGTGACAGCGGAAATAAATACCTCTCTAAAATGTACGATACCGGGTGGTTAAAGGAAAAAGGAATAATGGTATCGGAGTTTTCAAATATCTGCAATAAAGAAAAAGAATATGAATTATAATATAGCACCTGAACTGAAGAGTGTTTCAGCGACTCTTCTGGTCCCTCTTTTCTACAGGGCAAAAGAAACACTCGAAAACGGAATAATAAGAGATGATGCCGCAATAGATATAGTAAGAAATATCAATTATGATTTTCACAGGATATCCGATGATATGATAGCTCAGCGTCTTGTCGCGATAAGGACAAAATTTATAGACGACATAGTGTTCGATTATATAAAAGATAATCCGGCTCCTGTCATAATAAATCTCGGTGCCGGTCTTGATACAAGACATCTGAAATTTGACAATGGAATAACCTGGTATCAGCTTGATCTGGAGAAGGCTATTTCGCTCAGAAAGCATTTTTTCGGAAATGAGCATAATAACATAACAAAAAGCATTCTTGATTTTTCATGGATTGATGATATTGCGGAAAGAAGTAATGTGCTGTTTATTATAGAAGGAGTGCTTATGTATCTTGATGAGGAACAGGTAAGGTCGGTGTTCATGGAGATAGGAAAGAAGTTCTCCGACAGTATTATCGTCTTTGATACTATACCGGCTTCACTTATCGGTAATCATGTACTCAAAAGTATTGATAATAAAAGTGCACCGTTCAAATGGAGCAATACTGATTCCTCGGATATCGAGGCATGGAAATACGGTTTTACAAAATACTGTGATTTTCATTATATCTCAGAAGAAAGCAGCAACAGGATATATTCAGGTTACACCTGTCTTCAGGATAAAGGATATAAAGTGAGTGTAATGAATATCAATCAGAACAATTAAGATAAAATATTATGAGCAATTATAAATACGGATTTTCGACAAAAGCAGTTCATGTCGGAGAGGAGCCTGATTTCCGTGAAGGTGCGACAGGCGATGTCGTGGTACCTATTCATCTTTCAACGACTTTCGCAAGAAAAAAAGTTCTGCTGCCGACAGCAGGATATGAATATACACGTTCTTCAAATCCGACGAGAAAAGCGCTTGAAAGCAAACTCGCATCCCTTGAAAATGCTTCTTATGGTTTTGCTTTCAGTTCAGGTCTTGCGGCAGAAACCACAGTACTGTTATCTCTTCTGAAACCGGGAGATCATATCATTGCCTTTGACGATCTGTACGGAGGGACAAAGCGTCTGTTTAACAATATATTTTCAGAATATGATTTCGCTGTTTCTTATGTTGACGCTACAGAGCCGGAAAATGTAAGAGAAGTTGTAAGGGAAAATTCACGTCTGATATGGATTGAAACCCCTTCTAATCCTCTTCTTAAGATATGTGACATAAAAGCAATAGCCGATATCGCTCACGAAAATAATATCGTACTCGTTGTTGATAATACTTTTCTTTCACCATATTTCCAGAAACCTCTTGAACTCGGTGCAGATATAGTTGTTCACAGTGCGACAAAATATATTGCCGGACACAGCGACGTGCTGGGAGGAGCAGTTCTTGTCAGTAATGCATCTCTTGCAGATAAAATCGCTTACCGGCAGAATGCGGTCGGAGCAGTCCTTTCTCCGTTTGATTCATATCTTACTTTAAGAGGAATAAAGACTCTTGCCCTTCGCCTTGATCGTCATCAGCAGAATGCTTTCGCAATAGCCGACTTTCTTATATCTCACGCGAAAGTGAAGAGAGTGATTTATCCGGGTCTTCCTTCGCATCCGCAACATCAGCTCGCCGCAATTCAGACAACGGGATATGGCGGAGTCCTTTCTTTTGAGATAAAGGGTGATATCAGGGATGCCGAAAGATTTCTTGAACGACTTAACATTTTTTCTCTTGCCGAAAGTCTGGGCGGTGTTGAATCGCTTATCGAACTTCCTTCTCTGATGACACATGCTTCAATACCGAAAGAGATAAGGGAAAAAGCGGGAATAACCGACACTCTTATAAGGCTTTCTGCAGGTGTCGAGGACGCCGACGATCTTATTGAGGATCTTAAACAGGCATTATTATAAAATCAGATGTTTATGAAAGATAATGATTTATTTAAAAATGCTGGCGACCGCACTAAAGCGGTACATGCAGGCGAAGCTCCTGATAAGGTTACAGGTGCTTCATCTCCCAATATTGTCATGTCGACAACTTTTATTACCGATGCGGATGCAGGTTTCTCTGTCGAAGGAATGGAGGAGGAGAGTCCTTATCTTTATACAAGATGGGGGAATCCTACTGTCAGACAGCTTGAGGAAAAACTCTCCGCTCTCGAAAATGCGGAAGCGGCAGTTGCCTTCGCAAGTGGGATGGATGCGGCAAGTGCGCTTCTGTTTCATACTCTCAAATCAGGTGATCATGCGATAATAAGTGATGTCGCTTATGCCGCTCTTTCGGAAATAACGAATGAGATGATTCCGGATCTCGGTATTGAGATTACTAAAGTAAATACTTCGGATCCGGAGGCTGTCAGGAAAGCAATAAGACCGAATACAAAACTTATTTATGCAGAAACGCCGTGTAACCCGCTGCTTCGTCTTACCGATATTGAAGCAATTGCGGTAATTGCTCATGAAGCGGGAGCGAAACTTGCCGTTGATTCAACTTTCGCAACACCCGCTGCGACAAAACCTCTGGAACTCGGAGCAGATTATGTCATACATTCGCTTACAAAATATCTCGGAGGTCATGGAGATGCTCTGGGCGGCGCAGTGCTGGGAAAAAAAGAAGATATCATTCCTTTGAGAAAAAAGACGGCGATCCGTCTCGGCGGTTCATTAAGTCCTTTCAATGCATGGCTTATATTAAGAGGGATGGCTACTTTTCCTATACGTATGCGTGTACATGAGGAAAATGCTCTTAAAGTTGCTTCTTTTCTGGAAAATCATCCCGCGGTTAAAAGAGTGATTTATCCCGGTCTTCCTTCTCATCCGCAACATGAATTGGCAAAAAAGCAGATGAAAAACTATTCCGGAATGATTACTTTTCAGACTGAAGATCCTAAAAAACTTGCAGCAAAATTTGCTTCCGGTCTGCATATAATTCATTATGCAGTTTCACTCGGACATCATCGCTCCCTTATTTTTTATCTTAACAGTCAGGATCTTAAATCGTCATCTTTTCATTTCGATACAGAGAAGCAGGAAGATTCATGGAATGAATTTGCCGGAGAAGGAATATTCCGCTTGTCTGTAGGGCTTGAAGATGCTGATGATCTTATAAACGATCTGAAAAACGTTCTTGAATAATAAACCGGCAATTATTTATCATTTTATTTATTACCATAAAGCGATGTTCTGTAACATATTGTCAAAACTTTTGAATAACTCTTTTGTTATTATATAAATTTTAAAACCTTAATAACACATACCATGGCAACAAGAGAAAAAAGCATCGAATTATTAAACAAAGGAGTAGCAAAAGAAATTGAAACAGTGCTCCAGTATATCTATTTCCAGGCACATTTTGAAGATAAAGGCTATACACACCTTGCGAACTTATTCAGACGGACGGCAATAAAGGAAATGGGACATATCCACATGCTTGCCGACAGAATAATGTTTCTTAAAGGTGACGTAATAATGAAACCTATGTCCGATATCGTATATCTTGAGAAAAAAGAGGGTATCGTTGATGTCGATATTGCTAAAATTCTGAACATCGCGGCCGATATGGAACGTAAAACTGTTGATCTATATAATGAATATGCTTCA
>CAMTON010000114.1 GCA_947074105.1 uncultured Bacteroidales bacterium | reverse complement strand
ATTTACAGTCTGCCCCATTTGGCCACTCTGGTATTTGCCCATGACCTTCAATCTTGTTTCAGGATTGCATCCCGTTGTTTCCCGATTGCATTGCAAAAGTAGTGCATTTATTTTAACGTGCAAATAAATCCATCAAAAAAATTCACTTAAAATATCTTCCGAAGCCTTTCTGCCTACAAATCAACAAGTAACAACAGTGTTAATTTTTGTTCAATAATTATTAGCTGATAACTTTCATTTAAAATCAATACCTATTCGTTTTTTGAAATTTCATAAAACAAAAAATACTTATCGGCATTTAAACTGTACCGGTAAGTATTTTTATGATATATAATTAATCCGGACTAATCCATAAACAATCTGACTGGATTCCATTTTCCGTCCAGAACATCAGGAACATAATCAATATCCTGAGACTGCTTAAACTGTTTAAATCTTGATTCAGACCATACAAACGGCTTGAAAGGAATTGTCGGTGTTCCGTATTTCATCCAGAAGGAAGTTTTTTTACTGTCTTTATTTGGTTTGAAAGTTAACTCTGACAAAAGCTTCTTAACCATAGAAGAAGAAACCATCTTAGCATCCACCGAACCATCAGGACGGATTCTATGAAATTCAGTTGTACCGTAACCCAAATCCCAGCGACCGTAAATAGAAAGCGGTTCATCGTCTTCAGTATATGTTATAAGAGCTCTGCATGATTCATCATCAACAACAGAATCTATCTTATTATATAATTGATTACGCCTCATCGGCCTTGTGTCAAGAGTCTCAAGCTCATAACAAACCGGTTTAGAAATCGGATAATTTACTCCGAATATATGAGTAGGTGAAATAAGGTGAGAATCATAATCCTTTTCTGTTGGCTTGTAACCTGTAGAATCAATCTGAGTCAATGATTTGCCGTCAGATTTAAACAGATAAACTCTGTTATAACTCATTTCAACCAGTCCTATCTCGCCTTTATTTATATCTACAAGCATATATCCGTTCTGGAAAGTCGCAGTATTATCAATACAGATATGTTCGTAGAAATCTTCAATGGAAGTAGCAAACATTTCCGCTGCGGCAGCTCGCCATGTCAACCATATACCAAGCTCTTTAGGTTCATTTTTCAGATAAGCATGTGTCGTTTCATTAAAAAGCAATCCGTTTTTATTAAACCCGAAATCGGTATTACTGGCTATCACTCCCTGGCTGATAGCATTTACTGATGCAAAATCCTCTCCTATCGCATAGCTTACCGCGCATGTTTGTGAAAAGAATCCAAACCAGGTATTATGAGATATATAGATTTCACCATCATCCATATATTTTACAAAAGCAGTACAGTGATCCGGTTTCTTTTTAAATGCTGCACCATAACTGATACCTATCTTATCCGAAATCACATCATACATATCCATTTCTGCATTAAGGAAATATATATCCATGAAAGTTATTTCCTGAGCATCATATCCTCCAAGTTTCATTTGTGACGGTTCAAATCGAGCAGGATCTAAAGCATCAAAACAAAGACCGTCAGGAAACTGATCATTATTTACGCCTGCCCATATACCGGCCATTCGAAGTAAAACTCTCTTTATATGAGTGGCAACTTTTTCTCCTTCATGCTTTTTCAGCCACTGATACAGATATGTATAATTATTTATGCAGCTGTCAAGTGAAACTTTTAATGCCTGATCTGTAAGATCGAGATAAATATTATCCTGTGGTGTATAGCAAATCAGGAAATTCCTCCAAACATTATCTCTTGCAGCTTTTATCGCTGCTTTTCCCTGAATCTTAGCCTGTACAAATCCCGCATACAATTCATTCTTAAATATATCCACACTTGGATCCTGAGCAAAAATGCTATAATTCCAACAGTTATCAACTAACTGCGAATAGCCTTTACAATAATCATTTAAAACATACTCTTTTACATCAGAGTTCTGTAATGGATTTATATTATCGCTCATTTTTCATATATTTTAAACGGAGAAAAAATATTTTTTCTCCGTTTTAGTTATTGATTCAGTTTCTTTAAACCCTGTATTAATCCATAAATAATTTGACAAGATTCCATTTTCCGTCAACAACATCAGGTACAAAGTCTTCTTCCTGACTGCCTTTGAACTCTTTGAATCTTGATTCAGACCATGCAAAAGGTTTACCTTCAAACAAAGGTGTTCCGTATTTCATCCAGAACGATGTCTTCTGACTGTCTTTATTTGGTTTATATGTCAGATTACCAAGAACCTGTTTGATCATACTTGCTGATACTGCTTTAGCATCTACTGAGCCGTCAGGACGGATTCTATGGAATTCTGTTGTACCGAAACCGATATCCCAGCGTCCGTAAATAGAAAGAGGTTCACGGTCTCCGGTATGTGTAACAAGAGCTTTTGCTGTTTCAATACATTTCACCGTATCTATCAGATTCCAGAACTGAATACGTCGCATCGGACGTGTATCTATAGTTTCAAGGTCATAACATACAGACTTAGAAATAGGATAATTAATACCGAAAATATGAACCGGAGTAATTAAATGCGGATCATAATCTTTTTCAGTTGGTTTATAACCTGTAGAGTCAAAAACATTAAGTGTCTTACCATCTGAAGTAAACAGAACAAAACGGCTATAACTCATCTCAACCAGACCGATTTCTCCTTTATTTACATCAAGAAGCATGTATCCGTTCTGATATGTAGCAGTATTATCTATTGAAACATGATCATAGAAGTCCTGAATTGAAGTAGCAAACATTTCTGCCGCAGCAGACCTCCAGGTTAACCATATACCAAGTTCTTTAGGTTCATTTTTAAGATAAGCATGTGTAGTTTCATTAAATGCAATACCATTTTTATTGAATCCGAAGTCTGTGTTACTACCAAACTGACCCTGACTATATGCATTCTGAGTCAGGAAGTCCTCTCCTATGACATAAGAAACGGCACATGACTGTGCATAAAATCCGCACCAGCTGTTATGAGTAATATACAACTCGCCGTCTTCCATAAATTTAACGAATCCTGAACAGTGGTCAGGTTTCGCAGGTTTTTTCTTAAATGCAGCTCCGTAACTTATACCAATTTTATCTGAAATAACATCATACATATCCATTTCCGCATTAATAAGATATATATCCATGAATGTTACATTCTGAGCATCATATTTACCAAGTTTAAGTTCTGATGGATCAAACTTTGCAGGATCAAATGATTCAAAAGTAATCTGATCCGGAACTTTATCATATTTCACACCTGCCCAGATTCCCGCCATACGGAACAATAATCTTTTTATATGTATTCCGATTCTTTCTGTTCCATGTTTCTGAAGCCATTCATACAAATATTTATAGTTATTATTAAGCGAATCCTGTGCAACCTGGATAGCCTGATCTGATATATCAATATAAATATTATCCTGCGGAGAATAACAAATCAAGAAGTTGCGCCACACATTATCCCTGGCTGATTTGATGGCAAGTTTGCCCTGTACTTTTGCCTGAACGAAACCAGCATAAAATTCATTTACAAAAATATCAACATTCGGATCCTGTGCGAATACGCTGTAGTTCCAGCAATTATCAATTACTTCAGCATATCCTTTACAATAATCATTCAAAACAAATTCTGTAATGTTCATAATTTAAAAATTTTATAAAGTTAGATTATCAATATAAGGGAGCGGTTATAATATTAACCTAATAAATGATTGATATATACATATCTTCATATATCCTTTACACATATATAGGAACACAGTTGCCTAATAAAGGTTGAATTTTCGCACTATAATTTTAGAACAAATAAGAAGAAAATAAATTAATATAAACAAGGGAACTTATAATGTTAAGAATTTATCATTTGTGTTTATTTTCAATTAAAAACAAACGACCAAACAACCCTTATTTGGAATAAAGCTAAAGTCATATTTATAAAATAATTATATTAAACTTTATCAGTAAAAATTAAATCGAAATAAAAAATCCCGCTTAAAAATCTTATAAGCGGGATATATAATTTTACTAATCATTTCATTTATACATCTGGTTCTTTGGGTTTTGGTGGAACATTAGCTTCAAAAGGAGGCTCGCCCGGACTATGTCCCGGAGGTGTAGTTTCCGTTGGAGCGGACGGTGTCTCCGGCTTTTGCTCTGCAGATGAAGTTGATGCTGGAGGCGTAGTTGGCGCTGAAGCAGGTTTTTCCTGTATAGGTTTGCTGCTTTCCTGTGCTGGAGCTACAGTTTTTAATGATTCCGGAGCAGCCGAAGGTGTTGATGTTACGGTTTTGGGCTCAGCCGGTGCAGCTTTTGGCTGTGCGGAAGCAGGAGCCTGAGAAGGAGCAGAAGCCGGTTTTGTCTGAGCTGCTGATGGTGAAGCTGAAGGTTTTGAAGTGTTTTTGGATGCAGAATCCGCAGAAGGACCGGGAGCCTGATCAGCAGACACTTCACCTGCAGGGAACTGGAATTGATGTTTAGGATGATAGAAAATTCTTTTTAAAATTAAAAATATCATACCAAGAATAGAAACAACAGCTGCAATTACATAAGGGAAATTATAGTTATGTTCCATGTGGAATATAGTATTTCTTATAAAGTCTATTACAAACGGACAAATAAGACTACCAATATAGTTCATTGAGATAAAGAAAGCCATTGACATTGTACTGGCTTTCTGCGTTGCGACCCCCGAACATCTCGCATAACATAAAGGCTGAGCAATTCCGAAGAAGAATGATACTATAAAAATACCTATACCTATTATTACCGGACTTGTTGAAACCAGCATCAACACAAATCCCCCGGCCATAAATAAAAGAATAGCATCATATATCCAGGCTTTAAGAATCTTGATACACTGGTTAAGAATAAGCCCTGATATGATCATACCAAAATAAACTATTGATGTAAGATCCCCGATCAATCCTTCACTACGACCTTGTCCGGCAAGAGAAAAGGGAATATAAAGAGTAATAGTCATCAATGTTATAGTAACAAACAGATAAAAAAGCGAATATTTAGCTAAAGCAGAAATATCACACTCCTGAGAGAACTTGAATTTGCTCTTTGCTTCTTTCTCTCCCTTAATATGCTTAGGAGGCTCGATTACGTATTTCTTCAACCAAGGTGTAAGAATTAATATTACTACAGGAATCAGATAAATCACAAAAGGTAAATGCCAGTTAACGTCTGCCATATAACCTGTACCGATTACGGCAAGGAATATGACAACGTTTAATATAGCCGATACATAACCGAATTGTTTTGTTTTATATTTACCTGTAAATATATTAGACAAGAATACTACAGACAATGGAGAAACTATACCTGCTCCAAGACCACAGAAGAAACTTAAGACCAGAAGCTGCCACATAGCATCAGCCACAAGACATAAAGCACCGGCAACTACATATATAATACAGGCTATATTCAATAGTTTTATATTATTAAATCTCATACCCATTGCTCCCCCTACAAAGATAAACGGGATACAAGCTAACGACGGAATCGTTGTAATCATCTGAATTTCCAGCTGTGAACTATTTGGAAATATTGTAGCAAGTTTACTTTCAATCGGGGATACAGCCAGTCCGGCAATTGAAGTCATGATCCAGACAACATAAATGTCTATCAAAACAATGATGGGAAGGGTCCATCCTTTACCAGTTTTTACGCCCATAATTATTAATTATTAAATTAAGAATTTTCATCTATAACGCCATTTGTGAAAGTTTTGTTTATTATAAATATTTTCCATAAAAACCCCTCTTTATAATCTGTATAAATAACAAAATCGAAAGCAAACACCTACAATATTGAATATCAAACCTTTACACAACATATCTTAATCTACGACCTATTATTATCTTATAATCAGTATAATCTCATATAAAACAGTCTGCAAAACAGAACTTAACATTAAGTCAATCATTTTAAACTTAAAGTATATCTTATGTTTAATAACCTGATTTAAATGCAAAAAACACATAATGGATTTATGCAATATTTACATATGCTTGTCCAATATGTGTTTTTTTAACACCTTAAATTATTTTTGTATCAGAAGCAATTATAAATCATCAGAACTGATAATTATATAATTTTCTCCGTAATAACATCTTTTATTTATTAATTATTATTTTGCCACCTTTACTATGAGCTGATAACTGAGGAATATATAAAGACTGTATTTTTGCTATCCCGTCATTAAATTCACCTGAAAAAGTACAATACATCTTATATTCTAAAACAAAAGTTCCTTTTGGCAGATAATCGAAATAAAAATTCGTCGATGCGTCTTTTGTTTCCTGATAATAATTTGTTTTATTATATGTGTAACCCGAAAGCTGCTCTACAGGTTCAAAACATGCGGCTCTCAGATCATTCAGCCTGACAAAAGAAACATTACGGTCAGATTTTACTATTAACCTTACTACTGCGACATCACCCTTCTCAAAATTATCCGTTTTAATCAGATTTTCCTTTCCGCCGGAAATTTCAAGTTTATAAAGCTCTTTTTCCACACTTATCTCATTTGATGCAGATTTTACCTTATCATAGCTCTGATAATACTGCCAATACAAAGCACCGAAGCCGGGATGATCTACATTCTGTTCTATGGAAACCTTTCCAAGCTCAGGAACAATTTCTTTACCGTGATAAACAGCATCGACTGAACCGAATAATGGAGAAGTCGGAATATCCTCTCCTGCTATTATTATTTTTACACCATCACCGGTATCAAGCCAGTTATCTCCGTTCATAAGAATCCCCCATATAGCATCCATTGTCACTGGTGTATTAGCCCATATATTTGCTTGTTTTTCTTTAAGCAGCCAGAGTTTCATATTGTTTATCTCATCCTTTGTTGCTCCTGCTTTATCGAGAGCTTCCATAATAATAACATGGACTGATATTGCCGATTCATTATCATAATTATTTCCTCTGTTATTAGCCCAGAACATCCCTTTTTCTTTTGTTGTTGTCGAAAGAGATCTTAATCTTCGGGTAAACCTGTCTGCATCTTCCTCAAATCCCAGATCTCTTAAAAACAAAGAAGAAACTGCCATATCGTGCAATGACATTGTCTTTTCTTTCTTTACCGCATCAACTATATTATTGAAAACTTCTATAGATTTCCCGGTAAACGGAATATCACGGTAAAATCCTCTTACATATGCCCAGTATAAATCAGAGTAACCCGGTTTATATTTACTTCCGTTTTTTATAAAATCATCATATAAAGTCTCATCGGTATATCTTACAGCATCATACAACATCATATTTACATCTTCATTATATTCGATAACTCCGAGATGTTTAAGCCGTGCCATATACTGCAACATATATAGAGTCTGATAAAGCGAACCTGTACCTCCTCTGAAAAATGACATTCCCCCATTATCATCCTGAAGAGATCTAAGAGTAAATAACGCATCATCCTGAGCCTGTTTTATCCGTTTCTCATTAAAAAGAGAAGAGATTGCCTCTGTATTTTCTTTTTCGCCTTTAGCATTCATAACCCACGGCGTCTGATTAAGAAGGATATCCATAAGATTCTGATTCTTCACAAGTGAAGAAGACAGCATATTCTCTGAATCTTTTACTTTTGTCAATTCTTTTATGGCAAGTTTTATTTTAGGGTCAGATTTTGCAATATAAGAAGCTATAGTATTTGAATACAGCGCTTTCACTGCTTCCAGAACACTTTTACTCTGCATAGTCGTCACCGCAGGCAACGCTTTTATCGCAAACCAGGCAGGATTAGCACAATATTCAAAAGTATAACGGTAATTTTCCTCTCCGTCATTTTTTCTGAAAGAGTTTATAAACGACTTATTTTCTATCTCATTATCTCCTTTACGGGTATTAATACTTGCCGTTTCGGTTATCAGAGCTTTAGGCGGAAGTATAGCTAAAAGAGATTGCTCTCCGTCGCTGTTGGATTCATTCTCAGCCACAAAACGGAATCCCAGCAGATCATATCCTTCCGGAGCTGTAAATCCGAATGATACATTTACAGTACTGTTTGCTTCTGCTGAAAAAGGAGCAGTATTTCTTATTATCACTGAGTCATTATACGGATTAAACACTTCCATAGTCATCTCTCCCTCAGCTACGGCGGATGTCATATTTGATATTACACTATTAAGAATTACCTTATCTCCCTGATATAGAAAACGCGGAAGCAATGGTCTCACCATCAGATTTTTATATGTGGTAATAACAGACGAATAGGTTCCGGCATTCATCTCTTTTGTTACCGCAAACATATTGAAATTCCATTTCGTAAGTGACTCGGGAGCTGTAAATGCAACAACAAAATTTCCATCCTTATCTGTCATTAAATCAGGATAGAAAAAAGCTGTCTCGCTAAAATCAGATCGTGTACCGATTATTTCATTATCTGTTATTTCAATACCGGCTATTTTTCCGGTTAATACCGAATTCAACTTATTCCGATTGTTTTTCAAACTTCCGGACATCTTCATTTGCGGAACCCCGGCCTCTTCTACGATCGGCATAGAAAAATCATATTTTGAATTGATAAGAATCTGATATATATCAAAATCCTTAAATCCGTCATTCTTTATCCGATTATTTTCATAACACTGCAGATCATTATCATCTCTGAATGTAATCGTCGAGTTATACCGATAAGGTTTTCGGAAATCGGTTACAGGTAAATTATAAATAATTTCAAAAGGGTTTTTCCAGTTTAGTTTTCTGAAATTATCCAGCGAAGCATCATACATAGAAGCCAAAACCTGAGCTTCTACTCCTTGACTTTCCCTTGTTATAACAAATGACCATGTTTCCTTATTTCCCGGTATGATTCTGTCTCTGAATGTCACGGCTTTAAAATCAAGTTTTTCATTCTCTGCAGGAGCATTGAATATGACATTATCCATGTAAAATTCCTGATTCTTCACAAATGACAATATTACTTTAAATCTCTCGCCATACTCCTTCTTATAAGGAATTTTCAATTCTGTAAATCCATCTGAAATATTTTTGGTATAGAACACCGGTTCTGACTCACGACCGACTACTTCAACCAGCAAACTTATATCCTTCAGTGAAGAACAGAATCTTATTATTGCATTTTTTCCATATTCAACTTCTTTCGTATCAGTTGAAATCAGGTAATTAATGCCTTTGACGGGAAGTTTGGATGTGGCACTATCGATAACTGCAACTATATATCTCCTTTTACAGGTTTGTCCATAAACCGTCGTACTTATTTCAAATATATAACAACCGGCTTTTCTTATCTTATCTTTTAACAGATAAGAAGTGTTAGAAGTCAGAT
>CAMTON010000113.1 GCA_947074105.1 uncultured Bacteroidales bacterium | reverse complement strand
AGAAACAACGCGCAACTTTCTTTGTATTTTCTGTTACCGGCTCTTTAA
Organism: uncultured Bacteroidales bacterium; assembly: GCA_947074105.1. GTDB lineage: Bacteria > Bacteroidota > Bacteroidia > Bacteroidales > JAUNSR01 > JAUNSR01. The sequence continues at coordinate 9,408 of CAMTON010000113.1, read as the reverse complement.
GGTTACCCCCTGCAGGAGATACCGTACCGATAAATGTGATAGACCCTGAATTTCCGTTGTTAAGAACCACATATCCCGCACGACCGTAGAAGTTTGAGATAATAGCCGAAAGGTCCATAGGGAACGCATCCGGTCCCGGAAGCTCTTCAAGACGGTTTGACATCTCACGAAGAGCCTGAGCCCAACGGGAAGTCGAATCGGCCATAAGAAGCACTTTAAGACCCATCGAACGGTAATATTCTGCAAGAGACATCGCTGTATAAACTGAAGCCTCACGTGCAGCCACCGGCATATTGGATGTATTGGCGATAATGATCGTACGCTCCATCAAAGGACGTCCTGTATGCGGATCGACAAGTTCAGGGAACTCAGTAAAGATTTCCACAACCTCATTCGCACGCTCACCACAGGCAGCGATAATTACGATATCTGCTTCAGCCTGTTTTGAAATCGCATGCTGAAGTACTGTCTTACCCGTACCGAAAGGACCAGGGATAAATCCTGTACCACCTTCTACGATAGGATTCGCTGTATCGATAGTACGCACACCAGTTTCCAGCAATTTGAAAGGACGTGGTTTTTCTTTATAATGAGTCACAGCCATCTTAACAGGCCATTTCTGAATCATATTTACTTCATGATCCTTTCCGTCCTTGTCTGTAAGAACTGCGATAGTCTTATAAATATTGTAATCACCTTCCGGTGTAACCTCTTTTACAGTATAAGTACCTTCAAATGTAAAAGGCACCATCATTTTAAGAGGCTGGAAGTTTTCTTCAACTTCACCAAGAAAATCTGCAGCTTTCACTGTATCACCTACCTTAACGACAGGTTTGTAATGCCATAGCTTTTCTTCGTTAAGCGGATAAGTATAATCTCCGCGCTGAAGGAATACTCCGTCCATTTTATCGAGGTCATTCTGAAGACCATCATAGTTTCTTGAAAGCATACCCGGGCCGAGTGTCACTTCAAGCATGTGACCTGCAAAGTCCACCTCAGCATCCATTTTCAGACCGCGGGTTGATTCAAACACCTGTACGAAAGCGTTTTTCCCTGTGACTTTAATCACCTCAGCCATCAATTTCGTGCCACCGGTAGCAATAAAACAGATCTCATTCTGAGATACCGGACCGTCAACCTCTACTGTTACAAGGTTGGCCACGATACCTTTTACTAATCCTTTTGTAGCCATATAAATAGTTAAATCTTAAATTTTATAATTCTTCAGGGAGCTGAACTTCCGATTTTAATCTCGCAATCATTTCACGAAGAGTCTTCTCTCCCTGCTCACGATTAAGCATATACCAACGCTCAATAATTTCAAGTTTCAGAAGATAGGCAAACACTCTTTCGACTGTGAAATAATCAAAGAAAGTATTTTCTTCAAGCCAGTTCCATTTTAGCTGATCTATCTTCCGTTCTTTTTCTGTCACCTCTGTTTCTTCCGCAACACGCTGAACAAGCTCCATATACCCGAAATCTCCGGAAAGGCCCCAGTCTCTGGCAGCAGAAGTTCTCAATGCCTGAGCAACAGCATTATCACCAACAATGAAATTCTGAGTATCGAAATTATACTTTCTTCCCATTGACGCGATAAGTATGTTATTCAGATTCATATTGAATTCATACCATGATGCAAGAAACTTGTTTGAGCTTTTAAGAGCATAATTATAGTAAAGAGCCTGAAGATAATCCTTCTCAAGGATTGACTGAGTTTCCATACTTTTTTCAGCATTTTCCCATAACATAAAATCGCTGAAATAAGGAGCCGGAAAGCCTTTTGGCAAAGCATCACCGTCATGCAGACCTTTTACTATAACTTCTAATTCTTCGGGAGCAATATTGCCGCGCTCATCAAGCTGAGCATCTTTATTCTTTAAAAATTGCAGAAGATTATCATTATCATATTTCAGGAAATAGATATCAAACAATTTTTTATCTGAAGAGGAAAGCTGATCATATATTTCATCTCTGAAATCAGAAACTGTGTAAACAAGTTTCTGATCATCGATGCTTATATCCGGCAACCCCGCAATAAGGCAATAATATTTACTCATAGATTATTATTTAGAGAACAAAAGTTCTACAAGTTGAGGACGAAGGAAATTTTTGAAATAGTTTACAAATTCAGTCTCTCCGAACGTAATCTTGTAAGCACCGTTGGCAGGAGCGATAGTAAAATCACTTTTCATCCCGTTAACCTGCTCAATTTTCACACTCTTATCAAGAAGAGTTTTTGCCTTTGCCTCAAAGTATTTAGTAAGTCCTGCAGCATCTTCACCTTCAATTACAAGGTTTTCGCTTTTCGACCATTCTGACACAAGTTCAAGTATGATCTGCTGCATGAATTCTTTATCAGGAAATGCAGCATTCACCGCATCAGCCGAAAGCTTGTTTGTCACAAGATTGGCAACCTCTGACTTTAAAGCCTCAAGAGCCTGTCCGGCATAAAGTTTGATTTCTGATTCAGTATTCTTTTTTTGTTCTTCCGCCTGTTTGTGAGCATCTGCGATAATATCATTCGCTTTCTTTTGAGCATCCGCTTCTATCTGCTGGGCCTTAGCCTGTGCATCAGCTACAATCTGCTGAGCCTGCTCATTTCCCTTTTCGACACCTTCTTTATAGATCTTGTCGGTAAGTTCCTGAATTTTTTTATCCATATTAATATATATTTTTTTTGCGATTTGTCTCTTCGGATTTTCTGACCGTAATACTGTAATTAAGCTGATTCATTAAAACATTACAATTCTGATATCAACAAGCACCTTAATACAACTTTAAATTTCTGTTTATATTCGATACAGATTTTTTTTAGAATACGCAAAGTTAAGATTTTCAATTATCGGGCAAAGTTTTACATCAATTTTTTGAACTTAAATTTTTACTATAAATATGATTTTTATGATCATCTATATGAATATCCTGAAAATTAGTCAAAATGTCTTATTATTATAATATTACGGCTTACATTCAGGTTATAAAGCTTAAGCAAAAATTCTTTTCAGTCTGCTTATCAGCAATAATGTGATAAATACCTCTTTGAACAATAGCAAAATTATAAAAGTTGAATTCTCCCGCAAATTTTAAATATTACATTTAAATTAAATCTGATTTTAAATAAATCAATTTACATAATCTCTAAATGAATATTCATATTCATTATAAATAAAACCCGGAATTTCTTCAATGAATTTAATACAACCGTACAGTTGTCATATGAAAAGTGTACGGTTGTTATATTACAACTGTACAGTGGTAATATTGACACTGTACGGTTGTACAAAAAGATAAACCGACTCTTTATCACTCAGCCTCAGAAGACAGTGAAAGCAGTGACTGATATATAATTTCAGTTTCACCCGAGTCAACAAGGCATTTAAGCTGGTCACCAGCCCTTAGTGTTTCATCTCCCGAAAAAGAGATTTCTTTATTATCTCTTAACACAGTGTCGAGCACACACCCGGAAGGCAGATTTATATTTTTATTTGTTTTTCCTTCAAAATAAGAATTAGGCATCACTTCGGTATATATATGCAGCTGTTTTTCCTCCCCGGCATGTATTCGCTTAAGAAGCATATTATAGAAATTTGCGGGCAGTGATTCTGTCTTTACTATGGATATAAGAAAATATCCCGTATAACTCACCACAAGAGCCGGAAGAAGCATTGAAAACTGATTACACATCTCTGCCACAAGAAGCAATCCGGTCAGAGGAGTTCTCATTATTATAACTATTGCAGCATTCATCCCGGCAATCATAAAAAAAGAAACAGACTCATGACCTACATAACCAAGTTCTATAAGGACAATAGCAAAAAACTTTCCGAACATTCCTCCAAGAGTCAGTAATGGAAAAAATGCACCTCCGGGAAAAGAGATTGCCTGAGAATAAGCGACGAAAAGGAATGTAATTACAAAAAGTATAACTGATCGGTGAAATTCATTATTTCCGCTCACGGCTTCATTTATCATAAATGTCTGTCCTGATCCGAGAAGACCGGGCAGTTTAACTGCTATAAGTCCCATTCCCACTGCCATTATAAGAAGCCGAAGCCTGACATCCTTTAACCTCAGGTCAATCCTCATCCTCCACCATTTAACACATTCCGTAAATAAAAGTCCAGCAACAGCCATTACTACTCCCATTATTACAAGGATAAGTATTGTCTCATATGCTGATATATCAGGATGTTTTACAATAATAGGTGCGTAAGGATCATAAGTAAGCCACGTCTTTGCCATTATGCCGGCCACCATACCTGCAAGAAGAGAACAGATTGCTATTCTGTAGTTATTGAATTTCTGAAGCGATTCAATGATGTAGACAGGTCCTGCAAGAGGAGCATCAAGAGAAGCCGCCACACCGGCTGACGAACCCGCCGATATGATATATTCTATTCTGCCCGGAGTAATCCTGAAAAATTTAGACAGAAGAATTCCGATATAACTGCCAAACTGAATAGAAGGGCCCTCTCTTCCCAGACCGATACCCATTCCGAGTGAAGCTGTCGAGCCGGCTAATTTGTTAATAAGATGCCTGAATATACCCTTATACTGAATATGACCGTTAAGCATACCACGGGCTTGCTCTGCACCGTTACCTGCAATAAGAGGGTCTTTCAGAATCAGATAATATACCCCCATCATCAATATGTATATCACAATTATGAAAAGAGGAAATTTCAGATAAGGGCTCCATGAATTAATGAGAAACCCGGTTCTGAGATGTTCGATTTTCAGAATCATTATCCTGAAGAAAATACAGACCACTCCCACTATCGCACCTGTTATGATGCTCACCACATAGTTTTTAAAATCTCTTAGATTAATATTTGCTTTTAAAAATTTATTACGCATAGTTTTTCGGCCTGTCGGAATGCTCAGCCCACATCACTAAAATAAAAATAGTGCAGAGACTCTATCCCGCAACTAACATGTTTTGTTTTCAAGAAATAAACTAATTCTCAGGGTTTTGTGTTCATTCAATAACTTATGATTTTTCATTCATCCGATATTTTCTATTAAAGCAAAACTTAGTTATGACACCTGTAAAAATCAAGCTTTTCAGTGCAAGAATTTATGACAAAGAGAGTTTTGAAGAAGCAAACAAAACTTATAATTTCGATATCGAATATCAGGAACAAAACCTGTCTCTTAAAAATGCTGCGCTTACGAAAGACACTGATGTGGTATGTGTTTTTGTTAATGATGTTATAAACAGCGAGCTTATAGACGTTCTTGTGGCAAATGGTGTAAAAATTCTTGCTCTAAGATGTGCCGGATATAATAATGTGGATATTCACTCTGCTGCAAACCGCCTGAAGATAGTAAGAGTTCCTTCTTATTCACCATATAGTGTAGCAGAGTATGCGCTTGCTATGATATTAGCACTTAACCGCAAAATATACAGAGCCTATTACCGCACAAAAGAAGACAACTTTACTCTTCACGGCCTTAAAGGTTTTGAAATGAGAGGCAGAACTATAGGTATAGTCGGCACGGGTCAAATCGCAAGAGCTCTTATTCCTACACTTATCGCCATGGGTATGAATGTGCTTGGATTTGATCCGTTTCCCGATTCCGCGTTCGCAGAAAAAACAGGAATGAAATATGTCTCACTTGATGAACTATACGCAAAAAGCGATATCATAACACTTCATTGTCCGCTTACAGATAAAAACTATCATATGATAAGTACCGCTTCAATACAACAAATGAAGGACGGAGTAATGATAATCAACACGGGACGCGGCAAACTGATCAATACTAAAGATCTTATAGAAGGGATAAAAACACATAAAGTGGGAGCTGCAGGTCTGGATGTATACGAAGAGGAGGAGAATTATTTCTATGAAGATAAATCAGACAGCATAATCGACGATGATGATCTCGCTAGACTTCTTTCTTTCAATAATGTGATAGTCACCTCTCACCAGGGATTCTTCACAAATGAAGCTCTTCACAACATTGCTCATACAACTCTAGAAAACATAAGGTTGGGAATAGTTGAAAAACTGTTCCCAAACATAGTACAATAATGAAGCATGAATTTAACTCAGAGCTAATTTATATATAAAGAAAGCCCTTATATCGTCATTTCAGAATAAACGATATAAGGGCTGTTCCTTTATAAAATAATATTATGCCGAATATGCCTTGAAGGCGTATTATTTATTGAATTCAAGAAGCAAGACGTCTTTTGCCGGTATTGAAAGAGTTCCGCCGGAAAGATCGAATGTTTTTCCTGATATTACATCAGTTGCAGAAGCGGAAGACAACACCTCTCTGTATCTCGAAAGATCAGCATTTACTTCTTCTGAAGTACCGTTGAACACGGCAACAACAGATTTACCGTCATATTTTCTTTCATAAACATAAATTCCGTCCTGCGGATAAAAATGTTTAAGAGATCCCTTTGCGATCACATCATTGTTTTTTCTCCATTTAAGAAGTTTTGACGTGAAATCAAAAGCACGGTTTTCAAGATCGGTTCTTCCTTCTTTTGTAAACTTATTTACAGGATCACCGTCCCATCCACCCGGGAAATCAACGCGCACAAGACCATCTCCGCCGTCTTTACTTCCGGCCATAAGCCATTCTGTTCCGTAGTATATCTGAGGAATACCGCGGGTTGTAAGAAGGAATGTCATTGCTTGTTTGTAACGGTTGAAATCAGAACGTTGCTCTTCAGTTTTAAAGAAACGCGATGTATCATGATTATCAAGGAATACAAGCAGATTTGACGGATCCGGATAAACTATATCCTGAGACAGATAATCGTGTATTCTTGTAAGACCGCCCTCCCATTCTTTTGTTTCTTCATCAAACGCTGAATCAGTAATTCCGTAAAGAGGAAAATCCATTACAGATTTAAGCTCAGTGTTTTTTGGGGATAATTTACTGTCTTTCTGCCAGAAAGCCACGGCAACATTATTGTTAAGCCATGTCTCTCCTACAATGTTGAAATTCGGGTATTCGTTCATAACTTCACGACACCAGTCAGCCATCATATCGAAGTCGGCATAAGGATATGTATCCTGACGTATTCCGTCGATACCTGAATATTCGATCCACCATATTGAGTTCTGAATAAGGTAACGTGCCACATGACGGTTTTTCTGATTAAAATCCGGCATTGTCGGAACAAACCATCCATCTACAGCAATCGTAAAATCAATATCGGATGTATATGGATCAAACTGAGGTACAGTTCTGAAAGAAGTCATGACGTCTGCTTTCGGATTATTAAACCAGTCGTAAGACGGAATATCCTTAATAAAGAAATGCTCGCTTCCGCAATGGTTAAAAATCATATCCATCACGATTTTAAGATCATTATCATGTGCCTTGTTGACAAGGTCTACAAACTCTTCATTCGTCCCGAAACGGCGGTCAACACTATAAAAATCGGTAGTGGCATAACCGTGATATGAACCTTCAGGCATATCGTTTTCAAGAACGGGATTAAACCAGATCGCAGTTACTCCAAGATCGGTTATATAATCCATATTTTTTTCAATTCCTTTAAAGTCACCGCCATGACGTCCATACTGATCCTCACGGTCGATTTTTGACTCCTTCATCCCTTTTATCACATCATTAGATGTATCACCGTTAGCAAAACGGTCGGGCATCATAAGATACAAAACGTCAGAAGAAGAGAATCCGGCCGCACCGCGCGCATTAAGATCTCTTTGTTTTAGCTCATAAGGGATCTTTATTTTTTTCTTACCGCTTTTAAGCTCAAAGTCAAACTTTGAAGGTTTTGCACCTTCCGTATCAAGATAAATCAATAAGTAATTCGGACTTTCAAGAGAAACGACTTCTTTGATCTTAACATCAGGGTTGTTGACTGTTACTGTTGAAGCCGCGATATCCTTGCCATAAAGCATAACCTGCAATTCAGGATTCTTCATATCGCTCCACCAGAAGGCCGGCTCGACTTTAGAAACATTCATGGCTGATAATGATGATACACACAGCGTAAGTGCCGCTGCGCATGTAAGATAAACTTTGTTCATTTAATATAAGGTAAAATAATTTGTAATGCTATTTATAAATAGAATGTCCGTGATGAAACCTCAAAACAACCTCTTGTTTTTTAATGGACATTTTTCACAATCGCAAAATAAATAGATTAATCAATAAAGATTTTATAAAAAAAATAGGTATGTTTTAAATTTGATTAAACAATAATATTACCTGTTGATTCCCTTATTATAAGGGAAGTTTCTATTATAAGTGGCCCTGTTGTTTCCTCCGGATTTGGATATTTAATTTTATTCAAAAGAAGTTCGGCGGCTTTTTTACCGGTAAAAAAAGGAAACTGATCGATTGACGTAATAGATGGATCTGTGTTTTCAGAAATGAACCCGTCACCGAATCCGCATACGGAAAGATCCTCCGGAATAGAAAACCCCATTCTTTTGGCTACATAGATCGCCCCTGCTGCTGTATTGTCATTGATTGCAAATATTGCATCCGGACGATTGTCCATAGCCAGAACACGATAAGTTATCTCTTTTGCCTTAAGATTTGTATCACAGTCATACATTATTTTTCGGTCCTCTGCAATTCCATATTTTCTGAGAGCGCGGAGATAACCATTTCGTCTGTTTACTGCAATTTCAAGACTGGCGTGAGAGCCGTAATATGCAATTCGTTTACAGCCTGTTTTTATAAGATATTCCACTGCCGTAAAAGCTCCGTTTTCATCATCAACAATAACACTGTCGGCATTCAGCGACTTTGGCCGTCTGTCAAAAAACACAAGCGGGACTTTATTGTCTATTATTTCCTGAAAATGCTCATAAGAATCCGTTGTCTTAGAAATTGATGCAAGGACACCTGCAACGCGTGAGCTTAAAAGTGTCTGTACACATTTTATCTCTTTTGACATCTTTTCATTACTCTGTGTAATAATAAGGGTATAGTTATGCTCATCAACAACCGATTCTACTCCTGCAATAATAAGTGAAAAAAAGTGATTAGATATTTCCGGAATGATTATACCGATCACATTTGATTCTTTTTTTCGTAAATTTGCCGCTATAAAATTAGGTTTATATTTATTGGCTTTCGCATAATCCATAATCTTGGTCCTTGTTTCTTCCGAAATTGTAGAGTCGTTCCTCAACGCCCTGGATACTGTTGAAACAGAGAGATTAAAATGCTTTGCTATGTCTTTCAATGTCAGCTGTAGCTTCATCTGAAGGGGTTTTTAAGAAATAATCACTATAATATATCAATTTTAAATCACAATCGTTTGCGTAGTTAATCCCGGGTTAATAACAAGTTTTTGTATATAATTGCTCATTTTCTGTTGTAAATTTGTCATAGAAAGATAAGAGGTGTGTGAATAGATCGGAAGAGCGTCGTGTAGGGAAAGAGTGTACGTCCTGGTGTAGA
>CAMTON010000112.1 GCA_947074105.1 uncultured Bacteroidales bacterium | reverse complement strand
TGTTATCCTGTTATTTTTTTATAAAAACAAAGTAGGGAGCATTCTCTGTAAGCGTATGCGAGTTTATCTATGCATTCGCATAAACAGATATAACAGTAGGGAGCATTCTCTGTAAGCGTCTGTGCAATGACAAATTTTACCTTCTTTACTAACATTATAGCTTTGTGTCAAAACAAAAATTTTATTGATACGTCATTACGGCAACTCTTTATTTATTATTATTCCGGAGATATTTCCTATACTCCTTTTTCATTCGGGTCAAAAAGAAACCAGGCAGATTTATCCTCCGTACATATTTCCTATACTCCTTTTTCATCCATTAATAAAAGCTGATTTTTAGTTTTAGATCTCTTATTCCTGAATTCCATGGGAAACCATGCCCAGAATAAAGAGCCTGCATTCTTTTCAGAATCAAAACCAATTTTTCCGCCTATGGCATCAATAATAGATTTACATATCGCAAGACCAAGCCCCGTCCCTGGAGCATAAGAATCAAGTTTTTCAAATCTTCTGAAAATCTGATGATGCAGACTTCTGTCTATTCCTATTCCGGTATCCTTTACCGATATTCTTATACCGTTATCTATATTTTCCATTGCAATGATAATATGGCCGCTACTGGTATATTTTATCGCATTTGAAATGAAATTACCGAAAATCTGAGAAATCCTGTTTTTATCCTGCGATACGATACAGCTTTGAACCCTGTTATTGGCTATTAACTTCACATCCGGATTATTGCATTGCTGCTGAGAGGCAATATAAATTTCATTAAACAATGTGCTTATGTCAAATCTCTCGATGCTGAATTTTATAGCTCCGGATTCAATTTTTGACATATCAAGTATATCATTTATAAGACCTAATAACAGATTACTGTTACTTTTTATGATATTCATATACTCTTCTCTTTCTTTCGCATATTCATCATACATCATAAGTTCAGAAAAACCTATGATGGCATTAAGAGGCGTCCTTATTTCATGACTCATATTGGCAAGAAATGACATTTTTAGTTTTTCCGACTCTTCTGCCTGCGTTTTTGCATTCTGAAGATCTTCTATAAGAAGCTTTCTTTCCGTCACCTTATCTATTCTTAAAACAACTCCTTCATTCTCACTCTCATTCAAAATAGGAATAGCGATCACTTCATAAAAATCATCATTTAGTTGCATTTCCTCGGTACAGATATGACCTGTTACCAAAGCTCTTTTTGCCGGGCAATTAAGGCAGGGTTCATCTTTTCCTTTTATTTCATAACAATAGACCCCCGGTGTATATAATTTAGACAAATCTTCTTTTTTGAAAATTAGGTGAGCATTAGACCACTGAACTTTAAACTCTGAATTCAGATATATCATAGCTGAAGCATTATTGTTTAAAATAAGTTCATTCTTATTAATAACAGCTTTTAATTTCTTCCTGCTCTTTTTCAGGCTCAGTTCATTCCGTTTCTGATTATCGATGTTTATATCAATTCCGTAGATATATACATAACTTAAATCATTTGTATAAATTGTCTCAACAACACATCTGCTTTCCCACCACTTATATTGCTTTGCGTTTTCTATATCAGAACGATAAGTGACAGAGAAATTTCCAACACCTGCCTCAATATATTTATTTATTGTATCCGCATAATTTTTCCTGTCTTCCTTATGTATCAACGATAATTTCTTTTCCAGCGAATTAAGATCGTTTATATTCCGATCTTTTGTTTTCAGATAAATATCTCTGTAAATGATTTGATTATTTATATTGTCAAAACTCCAGGTATAAGCTTTTAAAGAAGAAATAGATGCGGATAAAATTTTATTGGCAATAACAGCTTTTTTCTGTTCTGTAAGATTAAGTCTTGCCACAAGAATCAGTTTCTTATAATTCTGTTCTATTATTATTTTCCTTACATAAGTTTCGATTCTTTCCCCGCTTTTCAGTGTATACGACTCAGTCGACATATATTCTTCTCCGGTTTTCATCATCTCTTCGTCAATCAGTCGATGTCTTTGAGAATCTTCACTCTCCACAACATCATCTGTGACTGAATTCAGTTTCAGATTATATACTTTCTGTGCTTCCTCATTTATATAAACATGTTCCTGGGTTTCAGGATCCTTGATGTAAATGGGTACAGGGATCTTATCCAGAATATATTGAAGCCTTTGTTCGTTATAACTAATTTCTTCATTACTCCTGTAAAGCTTCCGGTTAGCATCTTCAAGGAGAATTTTCGCATTCACGTCTTCAGTTATATTCTTTCTTGTTCCGGTCAAAGCTATTATTCTATTATTGTTCGCAACCGCGATGACCGAACTTAGAAACCAATGCCATTCATTGTTTATTAACATTCTGTATTTTATCGCCACTTTTTCTCTTACTCCGCTAATAAGTTCTCTGAATCCGTTCTCGAATAGTTTTACGTCTCCAGGATGAAGATATTTTTCAAAAGACTTATATGAGATTTCTTTTGAATTAAGAGAACTACCGTATATATAATGGAACATACTGGTTTTTATCTCATATCTCCATACGCTTATGTCGCCTGCCTCGAGTGCAAGAGCCATATTATCTTTAAGTTCGGTTATCTGTTTCTGATAATGAAGAAATTGAGAAACGTCTTTCATTATACCGTAAATAAAGGTTGTGTTGTCCTTTTTATATAATAAGGAATTTATCTCATAGGCAATCTCCTGACCTTTTATCTTTAACTTTATTATTATGCTTTCCGGTTCTTTAAATTCTTCAATACATCTTATGTAACCGAGAAATTTTTCCAGATCTTCTTCACATATGATCTCATTTATTTCCTCAAATCTAACCTCATATTCCTTATAATCCGAATTGATGAACTTTAATTTTCTGTGCTCATAATCGTACTGCCATCTTATTAATTTGGCCGACTTTAAAGCAAGGTTGAAGCTTTTTATATTTCTTTCCCTTATATCAAGTAATTCCCTGGATTTCGTAACATCTTTTCTTGAGTAAATATATCTGCTTACCTTTCCTTCAGCATCTTTTCTTACAGGAACTATAACAAATTCATAATGTTTATATTTCTTTTCTTTTTGGTCATATATCCTTGTTAATGAAAGGACTGTGTCTTTCCTGCAATTAGTAATATCAGCATAATCTTCATAATAACGCTGTTTATCATCGGGATGCATATTCCTCTCAAGTTCAGAGAAATTAAGATCAGTCTTAATAAATCTGTCGTTTTCAAAAACATAGATTATGCGTTCATATTCATCAAACATGAATATGTCAATATATGAATCTTTTGCCAGAAGTTTTATTGTTTTTATAAGATACTGGATATGCTCGTTTTCTTCCGATTTTTTATCCGATAATGACTTCTTTTTCAGTTTAGAGATAAACCAAAAAAACAACACCCCTGATATTATGATATAAAAAAATAAGAGAGATTGAGATTTTAATATTTCCAGAATATTAATTACTAAAGCTATCATCTCATGTAATGTATAAATGACGGAAACTGCATTTAAATATGTAATAACAGTTAGGATGACTTTTAGTTTAAAAAAATAAAAAAAATAATTATTTTGTTGTTTCCTGATTTAAAATCATCTGAAATGTAATAGGTTGAAATTTAGGAGTATATAAACAAGACTGAATATTATGTGTAGTCTGTTGTTTACAACTTATATCATTTTTAAATAATTATTTAGCCTAACAAAATCCTGCCAATACCTGTAATACCTAAAACAAGGTATTTTAATATATAAAATTACCTAAAATTAGTAATTATATATTTATTTACTTGAGTCTACCTTCGTAAAAAAATATGGAGGATCAAACTCATGAAAAATGTGTTATTTGTTTTATTGTTGTTATTCAGCTCTTTAGGAGCATTAAATGCGCAGGATTCCATTCCTGTAAAATCAAGACTTCAGATAGGAGGTTATGGCGAAGTCGCAATGTCGAGAAATTTCTACAGTGACGAATGGCAGCGTTATACCAATGCTGCAAATTACAAGGATGCCAAAAGCCATGGAAGATTTGATATTCCGCATGTGGTATTCACTGTGTTCTATGATTTCGGTCATGGCTGGAGTATAGGTTCTGAAATCGAATTCGAACATGGCGGAGTAGGTTCCGCAATTGAGATGGAAGCTGAGGAAACCGGAGAATATGAAACTGAAGTAGAACGCGGAGGTGAAGTAAACCTTGAGCAGTTTTGGATTCAGAAAAGTTTCAATAAAGCTTTAAACCTGCGAATAGGTCATATCATCGTTCCTGTCGGCCTTACAAACCAGTATCACCTTCCGACAGAATTCTTCACTGTCTATCGGCCCGAGGGAGAAAACACTATTTTCCCGTGTACATGGCATGAAACGGGAGCAAGTCTGTGGGGTGTCGTTTCCCGGTTCAGATATGAACTTCAGTTTCTTCCGGGACTTGATTCCGACCGTTTCGGCTCTGAAGGTTTCATAAACGGAAGCGCAGGAAGCCCGTATGAATTTAAGATCGCTAACTCTTATGCAGGTGCTTTCCGTCTGGATTATTACGGATCTAAAAAATTCAGAATCGGACTCAGCGGTTACTACGGACAATGTTTCAGCAACTCGCTAACCAAAAAAACTAAATACAAAGACAATAAAGGAGAATTGTTTATCGGTGCCGTCGATTTCACATACAAATCACGGGCTCTGATAATGAGAGGAAACTTCGATTATGCACATCTTACAGATTCCCGTGAAATTACAAAATTCAATAAGGAAAATATGTCAAACGCATCTCCTTCACCCAAAACCGCTGTCGGTTCGGATGCGCTTTGCGGTTCATTTGCTCTTGGATACAATGTAATATCACTTTTCTCAACAACGGCAAGACCTTCGCTTTTCGTCTTTGGTCAGTACGAATATTATGACTCGATGTATAAAGTCGCTCAGGGAATACTTGATTATGAATGGTGCGGAAAACATCGCATGGCCTGCGGGATAAATTATTTCCCGATGAAACAGATAGTTGTAAAAGCCGAATATTCCAAACGCTTTTACAAACCGCAATACAACGACGAACCGTCGGTTTCAATAGGCATTGCCTATGCCGGCTTCTTTACAAAATGATATAGATCAATAGATCAGGAATACATTCAATGTAGTATTAAATCATATAAAACAACAGTATGAAAATTTCAAATTATTTAGTGGCACTGACGCTTGGCTCAGTGATCGCATTCACATCATGTGACGAAAACGATGATTCATTCGATGAATTATCTTCAAAAGAAACAACTCTTCAGCAGGCAAATATACAGTTTGTGGAAAAAACGGTAATACCTGTTTACAGCTCGCTTGCAGATGAGACAATGCTTCTACTTACTTCTCTTGAAGAACTTCAGGAAAATAAAAATAATGCCAACGTAAGCAATGCTTGTGAACTATGGAAAAAGTCCCGTCAGTACTGGGAGTGGAGTGAAGCCTTTCTTTTCGGAGCTGCTTCAAAATATTATATAGATCCGCACATCGATACATGGCCGCTTGACAAAACAGCTTTGGAAAACCTACTTAGCAATGAATCGATGATGAATGATATTGAAAATGTCGTTGCGAATCTTAACAACGGTCTTGTCGGTTTTCACGGTCTTGAATATATCATTTTCCGCGAAGGGCAGCCGCGTCCTTCATCCGACATAACATCCAAAGAACTAAGCTATGCCATTGCAGTTGCAAAAGATCTTTTTTTAAGTTCATGCAGACTTGAAGCAGCGTGGGCCGGAATGGAAAAAATAGCTGACTATAAAGCTGAAGTCATTGAAGATGCAGAGCTTGAGCCTGAAGACAATTTCGGAGAACAGATGCGTCTTTGCGGTTATCCGGGCAGTGTATGGAAATCTGTCACTTCAGGGTCGGAACAGATCATTGAAGGTTGCCGTACAATCGTCGATGAGGTAGGAAATTCCAAAATCGGAAAACCTTACACAGGAGAAGATATCTCTTATATCGAATCACCTCACGCTTATAATTCAATTCAGGACTTTGAAGACAATATCCGCAGCGTACAGTTTGTTTATTACGGTGCTTTCGGAGCGACTTCTCCTCAGAAAGGTTCTTTAAGTGCTTATGTGAAAAGCGTTAATTCCACTCTTGATCAGAATCTTATTGATGCTATCGATGAATGTGTCGCTAAGATTCAGGCAATGCCTAAACCTTTCGTTCTTAATTATAAAGACAGCAAGGTGAGAGATGCGATCAATGCATGCGCTGACCTTGATGATGCCCTTGCCGCAGTTCAGCAGTTAATAGTAAGAGAATAAACTATGAAGAAGATATACATTTTATATGCCCTGCCGCTTTCGCTTATATTATGGTCGTGTAATGACGACAATAATGAAATCAGCGATCCCGCCAATACTGTCGAGGTAGCTGACGAAGAATGGTATTCAGGCGGCAAACTCGGCACGGTATTCAATACCACCTCCTTTGCATACGAACAACCTACACCGGCAATTGAAAACGCTGGAATGGCGCAGGCATTCAAATTCGGAGAATATCTTTTTGAAAAAGATTTCAATGAGAACACCGAAGGTGCATTCTGCGGTCTTGGTCCCGTAATGGTAAGACGCGGATGTCTTTACTGTCATCCTAACTATGGTCACGGAAAACGTCAGACAGAATATTCTGCCAACACGATGGGCAACGGTTATCTTCTTGTCGTAACAGATGAGACAGACACATATCTGAGCTCTCTGACGGGGATGCCTCAGACGCTTGCCACTCAGCCTTTTAAAGCGCCCATCGATGAAACTCAGATTAAGATTCAATGGCTTGGTTATACCGATGAATGGGGTAATACATTTGACGACGGAGAAAGATATGACCTTATATACCCTGAAGTGACGATACCGGCTGAAGCGTACTATGTACCTCTTGAAGTTACAAAAAACGGAGTCGTGACAACGGTACCTCATGAAAATGTCCTTGTCCGCCTTGAATCCACTATCGGTGTTTATGGAACCGGGCTTCTTGATGCCATCTCCGAAGATGATATAAAAGCGGAATATCTTAAACAGGAAAGTTATGGAGTGTCTTTGAATCCGGCAATCTTTGCAAACGGAGAATGGGTAAAGACATATTCCAATACAGGCAAAGCCCTGAGATATACTTATGGGCTTTCCAGAGGCCCTCTTCAGGATGCGGCAGGAGCAAACGCGATATGGAATATCACCAATGTGACAAGAAGCAACCGCAGATACAATTATATCACCGACACTTATGCAGTAGTATCTTCGCAGGATCCTGAGGTTCAGCGCGATTTCTACAGATATTATCCTGAGCGCAACATAACGGGAAATGTAGAGACCGATATCTACAATTTCCTTATGGCAAAGGATCTTCCTGCCGAGATGTCGGATGACGACTATATGAACTTCATGATATGGCACAGAGGTCTTGCCGTACCGGCTGCGCGTGATCTTGATAATCCCGTAGTAAACAAAGGAAAAAAACTCTTTAACGAAATAGGATGTGCCACCTGTCACAAACCGTCATGGACAACCGGTGATGATGTGGTCTGTGATCCGAGTGGTTTCTTTAAAGAAGGTGATGACCGTCTGCCGAGATATCCGCATCAGAAGATATGGCCTTATACCGATATGGTTCAGCATCGTATGTTTATGGAAAATGATATCCGTACAGGGTGGTGCCGTACAACACCTTTGTGGGGTCGTGGACTGAGTGAAATGGTGACCGGAGCAAGCGACCGCCTTCATGACTGCCGTGCAAGGACTGTCATGGAAGCTATCATGTGGCACGGAAATGCCAGAAGTGATGCAAGATTTTCTATTGATGAATTCCGCAAACTCTCTAAAGAAGAAAGAGATGCTGTAGTCAGTTTCATAGAATCCATTTGATATGTTTAATTAATTTTCAATTTCTGTTTCCCGGTTATAAAGCCGGGAAACAGTCTTTATTTTCCGATATGCTGTTATTCAAAAAAATCCTTTTCTCTGCAATTATATTTCTGCTGATTCTTTTGGCAGGAGCGACAGTCGCATCAAAAATCTATGGACAGGAATTTATCGAAACCACGATATATTCTTCTCCGTTTTTCATTGCCGTATGGTTTGTCGTAGCTCTGCTTTCATCTTTTTATATCAAACACCGCCGGCTTCATAAAAGACAGATGATCTTTATGATTCATTTTTCTTTTGCGGTAATTCTTTTCGGTGCTCTTGTTACGTGGAAAACTGCTGTACGCGGTACTCTTATCATAGAGAAAGGAATTACCGTAAACGAATTTTATACAGATAATGAAAAGCCTGAAACGTTGCCTTTCAGTGTGACTCTTGAGTCTTTTGATATAGAGAAATATCCCGGAACAAATTCACCGTCAGATTATATAAGTAAGATAAGAATTCAGGATAATGATAAGTTTGCCGAAGGAAAAATATCGATGAATAATATATTCAGTTACAAAGACTATAGGTTTTATCAGGGCGGTTATGACGATAAGAGCGGCCTGGTTTGCCTTCTTGTCTCTTATGACCCTTTTGGCATTTTCCTTACCTATCTGGGGTATCTGACTTTCATAGTTGTATTTTTATTATTCTTTTTCAGCAGTAAAAGCCATTTCCGACAACTTCTTAAATCGCCTGTCTTAAGAAACGGAAATGAGCCGGCCGGTTCGGATAAGGAAAATCCGCATGGCGTTGAGCCCGGAAAATCACCGGAGATTCTGAAATCACCCGTCTTTTCTTCAGTATTGAAAAAGAGTGTTCTGTTATTATTGCTTTTTGCAGCCTCACCGTTTTCTTATGCCTCAGAAGCTCCAAAAGTGCTTTCCCGGGAGCAGGCGGCAGAATTCTGTGAAATCACTGTCCTTTATAACGGACGTATCATGCCGCTTGAAACATTTGCCCGCGACTTTACCATAAAGATATATGGAAAAGCAGGATATAACGGATATACTCCGGAACAGGTAATGACAGGATGGATGTTTTATTATCAGAGCTGGAAAAAACAGCCGGTGATAAAAATAAAAGGAGGCGAGGTGAAAAAACACCTCGGAATCACAGGCAATTATGCTTCATACAACGATTATATAAGCTCTCTTAATGAATATAAACTTTCTTCGGTCAGCAATCTGCTTACAAAACGCGACTTTGCCGCTGCCGATGAGAAATTCAACCTTATAAAAAGTCTGTGTTCCGGACATCTTCTGAAGATGTTTCCTCACATCGACTCTGTCGATTCATCACTATGCTGGTATTCTGCGGCGGATATGCTGCCTTCCGATATTTCTGATGAGAAATGGTATTTCATAAAGAAATCTATGGATTATGTTCATGAAAGTGTTATCATGAAAGATTTCACTACATATTCAGGCATAGTGGAAAAGATAAAGAAATATCAGAGAAAAG
Source organism: uncultured Bacteroidales bacterium (assembly GCA_947074105.1). GTDB lineage: Bacteria > Bacteroidota > Bacteroidia > Bacteroidales > JAUNSR01 > JAUNSR01. The sequence continues at coordinate 181 of CAMTON010000112.1, read as the reverse complement.
AAGTCGGAAGTGCTTTTCCTTCTGAAACCATGATCGGGACAGAAAAACTATATAATAAGTTCAGTTCGCTTTTTCCTCTTGGAATAATTCTGTTTGCAGGAGGTGTTTTGTTTCTTATATATTATTATAAGAAGAGTTCGATAAAAGGATTCATGTATCTTCTCATGCTTAAGATGGTAGC
>CAMTON010000111.1 GCA_947074105.1 uncultured Bacteroidales bacterium | reverse complement strand
AAAAGAAAGCTCGTTGAGAAATCAACGGGCTTTTTTTGTTTATACAGGCCATCGATGCCAGAATTGCAAATCCCAATTATAAGGGTACATTAATAGTGGCTCCGGCTTTCATATCCGGCAAATCAATTTATAAATCACCTGTAGAGAGGCAGCATACTGCGTCTCCGAAAATAAAATACATAGAAACATATATATTAAAGATCCACACCACACTGCATCTCCAAAAGAAAATATATAGCGTCATATATATAATAATATGTATTGAAGAATCACATCATCCCACGTTTCCCAAAAAAATATAGAATCATATCCCCAACATCAGGATCCCGGCAAGCATATCCAAAGCTCCGCATTATTATAGTTTTGTTTCATGTTTCCAAATCAGAGAGGGTAAAATATGACACGAAATACAGAAAGAAGGCATACAATATCACTTCGCTTTTAAAATGACATGTTATAATAATCCTATCCTATATTCATTTGATCAGATCCATATGGATATTATCACTTTCTGTTTTTAAAGTGTATTTTAGATAAGTTTTAGAGGATAATAAACCGATAAATAATCTGAATGATTAATTTTGTTAATATTCCAAATGAACAATACAGGTAATTAATTATTTCCATTATAGCATTGTTTTTGTGAACAGTTTCAAACAGAAAAATATTACAGATGATAGATATAGAAAAAATAAGAGAAGACTTCCCTATTCTTAGCGAGAAGGTTTACAATAAGGATCTAGTTTATCTTGACAACGGAGCAACAACTCAGAAGCCTAAACAGGTAGTAGATAAGATCGTTGCAGGTTACTATAATACTAATGCCAATATACACCGCGGTGTACATTTTCTTAGTCAAAGAGCTACAGAGGCTCATGAAGCTGCAAGGGAAACTGTAAGGGAGTTTATCAATGCAAATGAATCTAAGGAGATCATCTTTACAAGAGGAACAACAGAAGCTATAAATCTTGTTGTTTCATCATATGGTGAACATTATCTACAGGCAGGAGATGAAGTCATCATCACAGAGATGGAACATCATGCCAATATAGTCCCATGGCAGATGCTCAGAGAGAAAAAAGGCATCGTTATAAAAGTAGTTCCGATGAATGATAAACAGGAACTGGATATGGAAGCTTACAAACAACTTTTCTCACCGAAAACTAAGTTTGCATCCTTCGCTCATGTCTCCAATGTTCTTGGCACTATTAATCCTATCAAAGAAATGATTCAGATAGCTCATGAGCATGGAGCAAAAGTTCTTGTAGACGGGGCACAGGGTGTACCGCATCTTAAAGTTGATGTAAAAGACCTTGATGCTGATTTTTATGTATTCTCAGCTCATAAAATATACGGACCAACAGGTATAGGGATTTTATATGGGAAAGAAGAAATTCTTGACCTTATGCCTCCTTATCAGGGAGGAGGGGAAATGATTGCTACCGTTACATTTGATAAAACTGTTTATAATGAACTGCCATATAAATTTGAAGCCGGAACACCGGATTATATTGGCTCTACAGCATTCGCAGAAGCTTTGAATTACGTCAAAACAATCGGTCTTGAAAATATAGAAGCACATGAAGTAGAACTGCTAAAATATGCTACCGAAAAGCTTAAAGAGATAGATGGAGTAGTGATCTACGGCAATGCCGAACATAAAAGCGCTGTACTTTCTTTCAATGTTGAAGGAATACATCATTACGACATGGGTATGCTTCTTGATAAGCAGGGAATAGCAGTAAGGACAGGACATCACTGTGCTCAGCCTCTTATGGAGGTTCTGGGAATAGAAGGAACCGTCAGAGCTACCTTCGCAGTATATAATACTAAAGAAGAAGTTGATAAATTCATAGAAGCAGTAAAGAAAGTGGTGACTATGTTCAGATAATATTCATCATAAAATATAAAAAGCCGGCAGAAAGTTTTTTTAAGCTTTCTGTCGGCTTTCTTTTTGAACTTATGATTGATAATTATCAGACACGTAACGGAAGAGAGATAAGTTATCAACAATATCTTATACTTATCAACACCATACAGAAAATCAAGTTTCTTATACTCAAAGAATAAAAAGGAATCTTATTTACTATAAAAGATAAAACCTCTTATTGTGTAAGTTGTTTTTCTTCATCACCTTCTCTTCTTTTATTTCTCGGATGATGACTGAAAATTTCATTTTTTATGAAAGTCCGGTCAATATGTGTATAAATCTCTGTCGTAGTGATCTTTTCGTGGCCAAGCATCATCTGAATTGCACGAAGATTTGCGCCTCCCTCCAAAAGATGAGTTGCGAAAGAATGACGCAGTGTATGAGGACTTATAGTCTTTTTTATGCCAGCTTTATCGCAATAATCCTTTATAATATTAAAAATCATTATACGGGACAAAGTAGTGCCAAGTCGATTGATAAAAACAAAATTATCATAGCCTTTCTTAATCTTCTGTTCATTTCGGAAAAGCATATACTTATTTATCTCATTAAGGGCCGAATCAGATATTGGAATAAGTCTCTGTTTATTTCCTTTACCGGTAACAATAATATATCCCTGATCAGCATAGATATCAGTAAATTTCAGATTGACAGCTTCAGATACACGAAGCCCGCAACTATATATAGTCTCTATAATAGCCTTATTTCTTTGTCCCTCTGTTGTAGAAAGATCCGGAACTCTAAGAACCATATCGATCTCTTCAATACTAAGAACCTCAGGCAATTTTCTTCCTATTTTCGGAGTATCTATAAGATCTGTCGGATTAACCGATATATAATCATCTAATCTTAAGAAATTATAAAATGATTTTATTCCGGAAAGTATCCTTGCCTGTGAATTTGGGCTTATTCCCAGGTCATGTAGCTGATAAATAAATTGTTGGACTATTTCACGCCCTGCTGTGACAAGAGAAACATTCTGATTATAAAGAAAGGACTGAAGTTTCTCAACATCAGAGATATATGCCGATACAGAGTTGGCTGATAGATTTCTTTCAAATTTTAAAAAAGAGGTGAATTTTTTAATAATTTGATTTTCTGTATCTGTGTAATTATTAGAGGTTTCCATATTTAAAGAAAATTGACTATCTTTGCGAGATGAATTGGGAAAGGTGATTCAACTCCGTTAGTTTCAATACAAAAATAATAGAGTTGTTTGTATCTATAAATATAAGATAGATATATGAACATATTAATAATTAATGGTCCTAATCTGAATTTATTAGGCAAAAGAGAAAAGACTATATACGGAGACGCGAGTTTCGATGTCTATTTAGAAAGTTTGAGAAAACGATATCCTGATATTAATATTGTCTACTATCAATCCAACATAGAAGGTGAACTTATCAACAAGATTCATGAATGCGGATTTGATTATGACGGTATAATTCTGAATGCCGGCGCTTATACTCATACATCTATAGCCATTGCCGACGCTATAAGAGCTGTAACAACTCCCGTTATAGAAGTTCATATATCAAATGTCCATAAAAGAGAAGAATACCGACATGTTTCGATGATATCGGCTGCCTGCATGGGAGTGATACTCGGGTTCGGGACGGATTCTTATCGTCTTGCAGTTGAAGCTTTCAAAAAATAAGAAGGCTATTTCCGCTCCATACTGTAAAGTATTGATAATAAAGATTATTAATTAGTTTAAAAATGTTTTCGCGGTAATCAAAAACAAACAGTATAAAAGGAGCATTGTTTATAAAACAAATTCATTTATTAAGATACATAGAGAGATATGTCAAAGTACACAAAAATTGTAGCAACAGTTTCAGATATGCGTTGTGATGTTGATTTCATCACAGCACTTTATGAAAATGGAATGAACGTTGTTCGTATGAATTCAGCTCATATCAATGAGGAAGGATTTACCCGTATTATCAGTAATACGAGAGCAGTATCTAACAAAATTCCTATTTTGATGGATACAAAAGGTCCTGAGTTAAGAACAACTACTATTGAAAATGAAGGGCGCATTAATTTCGTAACTGGTGATATTGTTCGTTTTGTTGGTAATGCGGATGTAATGACAACAAAGGATCAGATAGCGGTAAACTATCCTGACTTTGTTAAAGATTTACATGTCGGAGGAATAATCCTTATCGATGACGGAGAAATCGAATTCAAAGTTACAGAAAAGCATGATGACTATCTAGTGACTGTAGCTGAGAACAATGGGGAGCTTGGTGCACGTAAGAGTGTTAATGTTCCTGGTGTAAGAATCAGCCTTCCGTCATTAACTGAAAAAGATAAAAAGAACATCCTTTTCGGTATCAAAATGGATATCGATTTTATCGCTCACTCATTCGTGAGATCAAAACAGGATATTCTTGATATCCAGAAGATTCTTGATGAGAATAACAGCAAAATCAAAATCATCGCTAAAATCGAAAACCAGGAAGGTGTTGACAATATCGACGAAATCCTTGAAGTTGCCTATGGTATCATGGTAGCCCGCGGAGACTTGGGTATTGAAGTTCCTCAGGAGAAAATTCCTGGAATTCAGCGTATCCTTATCCGTAAATGTGTTCAGGCTAAAAAACCTGTTATCGTAGCTACGCAGATGCTTCACTCAATGATCAAAAACCCTCGCCCAACAAGAGCGGAAGTTACTGATATTGCAAATGCAATTTATTATCGTACTGATGCGCTTATGCTTAGTGGTGAGACTGCTTATGGAAAATATCCTGTTGAGGCTGTCGCTACTATGTCTAAGATCGCTGAAGAAGCGGAAAAAACAAAACTTTCAGAAAACGATATCCGTGTTCCTATGAACAATGAGGAGGTAGACGTTACTGCATTTCTTGCGAAACAGGCTGTAAAGGCTGAAATGAAACTTGGTCTTAAAGGTATCATCACTGATAGCTTCACAGGAAGAACTGCAAGAAACATCGCTGCTTATCGTGGAAAGAGACATGTTTTCGCTCTTTGCTACAACGAAAAAGTGATGAGAGAACTTGCTCTTTCTTATGGTGTTTATCCTATTTTCCAAGCGGGAAAAAAATCAACAAGAGAATATCTTTTCGAAGGTATAAAACGTCTTATCGGTAAAGAACTTATTGAGCCTAACGATCTTGTTGCTTATCTTGGTGGAAGCTACGGAGAAGGTGGTGGAACGACTTTCCTTGAAATCAACAGAGTGAAAGATGTAATGAATGAGAACAAAACTTATACATTACCAAATACTGAAGATTAATAAGGTATAGTTGATGGATTCTGTTTTAGACGAATATATACTTAATCATATTGATAAAGAACCTGAGTTGCTCACAAAACTCAACCGCGCGACTTATGTTAAGCAGATGAGACCGAGAATGTGCTCAGGACATCTTCAAGGGCGAATATTAAGTATGATATGTAAGCTTGTTAATCCAAAATACATTCTTGAATTAGGAACTTTCACCGGATATTCAGCTCTTTGTATGGCTGAGGCGCTCGAAGAAGATGATGCTGAAATCCATACTATCGACATTGATGATGAAATAGAAGAATTCACTTCAGGATTTTTTGAAAAATCAGCTTATGCCGATAAGATACATTTCCATATAGGAGATGCTATTGAGATCATTCCGACAATAGATCGTGAGTTTGACATTGTATTTATCGATGCTAACAAAAGGATATATTCGGAATATTATGATCTGATATTCGATAAGGTGAAAAAGGGTGGTCTTATCATTGCCGACAATACTCTATGGGACGGCAAGGTTGTTCAGCAGCTTAAGCATAATGATGCACAAAGTCTGGGTATTCTGAACTTTAACGATAAGATTGCTGCGGATGACAGAGTTGAGAAAGTCATTCTTCCTATAAGAGACGGCATGACTCTGATAAGAAAGAAATGATGCCGGAATCTTTAGTTGCTTAATTTGAAGATAATTAGGAAATCATATAAAAGCAGGTTGTATAAATTTTCGTAATTTGCAGCCTGCTTTTTTATTTTATATATATGAAGGGGATATAAAGCGGATGAGTTGCTTATGCGGTTATATCGCTTCATCGTTTAAATTGAATAAAAAATAGATGCAGAATAGTCTGTATCAGTGATTTAGTTGTATATATAATATACACGTTTGTAAAAGTGATTTTTATGGAAACTACAAGACAAAGTAAAATAGGAAGACTTCTTCAGAAAGAACTTGGCGAAACATTTCTAGCGGAGACAAAACAGATGCACGGTGTGCTTATTTCTGTAAGTGCCGTGAGAGTAAGCCCGGATCTTAGTATCGCTAAGGTATACCTGAGCATTTTCCCATCTGAGAAAGCGCAGGAAATGCTTGATAATATCAATGCAAAATCAAAAAATATACGTCATGAAGTAGCGCAGAGAGTAAGGTATCAGTTGAGAAGAATGCCTGATCTGGTGTTCTATATTGACGATTCTCTTGACTATCTTGAAAAGATTGACGAGCTTCTTAAAAAATAATCGCCGAAATGAGATTTGAGTTTTTCCTTGCAAAAAGATATCTCTTCGCGAAAAAGTCGAACAATGCAATCAATATAATCTCTTTCATATCATTGTTGGGAGTGATCATAATGTCGGCAGCATTTGTCTGTACGCTTTCGGTATTCAACGGCTTTCATGAACTTGTCTCATCTCTTTACTCCAACTTTGATCCTGAACTCAAGATTGAAGTTGTAAAAGGAAAAAGATTCAATACTGATTCTGAAGCATTTCGAAAAATAAAGGAGCTTGAAGATATCTGTGTCTGGGAGGAGGTACTTGAAGAAAGTGTTGTAATAAACTATAATAACCGACAGATCCCTGCAATCATCAAAGGTGTTGATGATAAATTCCGGGAACTTACAGCTATTGACGATATTATTGTTTCCGGTCAGTTTCTGCTTAATGATTCTGTTGTTGACTATGCGATACCCGGTGTCGGACTTGCTGCACAGCTGGGTGTGAATCCCGGTTTTATACGTCCTCTGGAAATTTATATACCGAGACGCATGGCGAAAGTCAATCTTTCCAATCCGTCGAATGCCTTCAATGAAGGACGTCTTTTCGTAAGCGGAAAATTTGCAGTCGAACAGATGAAATACGATGACAACTATCTTATAGCTCCTATAAGTTTTGTCAGAGAAATGCTTGAGGCACCTGAGTTTTCAAGTGCTGTTGAACTGAAACTGAAGCCCGGTGCCAATACACAGAAAGTGCAGAAGGCAATATCTCAGATTCTTGGAGAAGATTATAATGTTCTCAACCGCTATGAACAGCAGATAGAATCATACCGGATAATGCAGATAGAAAAATGGATCACATATTTCATTCTGTCGTTCATTCTTCTTATTGCCTCATTTTCGGTGGTAGGATCGCTCTCAATGCTCATAGTTGATAAAAAGGATGATATAAACACTCTGATCAACCTGGGTGCCGGAAAAAAGCTTATAAAGCGTATATTCCTTGCTGAGGGAAGTCTTATATCTGTATTCGGGGCTCTTTTCGGTATTTTTATCGGAGTTGTGCTGGTTCTTGTGCAATATTATTTCGGTATTATCCGTCTCGGTGACGGTGGCGGAATGTTTATTGTAGACAGTTATCCCGTTAAACTTATACTCTCCGACCTCGTTCTTATAACAGTCGTTGTGATTATTATCGGGTTTATTGCAACGCTATATCCGGTAGAAACAATAATAAACCGATATTATAACAATAAGAAGATAAAATAAGAAAACTCCGCGGGGAGATCTTAAAGCATATAATATTATAAACGCAAAGAATCCGATACAATTCCGGAATCTTTGCGTTTTTTATTTCTCTTAATCAAAAATGCATTTCTCCATATAAAATCTCTGTACACGGCAGTGTTTTAATCAGCACCTTGCTATGTGCAGAGCTAAATTTTGCTATGAGCAGAAAAAGAGAATAATGGAAAGTGAAAAAGAATTCCGTAAGATTGAAATCCGTTGATTTAAAAACAAAAAAATCACCTTATTCCGAAAAATCGGGATAAGGTGATTTTTATTATAGTGTATCGGAATTTTCCCGGATATTAAATACCTGTATAGTTGAACGGAGCGATGTTTCTCAACTCTTCCTTAACGTCTTCACTAACTTCAAGAGTTTCGATGAACTCAGCTATTGTCACAGCATTGATTTCGCCGTTAGTGCGTGTAAGAGCTTTAAGCGCTTCATATGGTTTCGGATATCCTTCTCTTCTAAGAATTGTCTGTATGCCTTCTGCTACAACAGCCCATGATTTATCAAGATCGGCACGTATAGCTGATTCGTTAAGAAGAAGCTTGCCAAGACCTTTTAGAGTTGACGTGAAAGCGATAAGGATATGGCCGAAAGGCACGCCTACGTTTCTAAGTACCGTAGAGTCGGTAAGGTCTCTCTGAAGTCTTGAGACAGGAAGTTTATTTGACAGATGGTCAAGAATAGCGTTAGCTATGCCAAGGTTACCTTCTGAGTTTTCAAAATCGATAGGATTGACTTTATGAGGCATTGCAGAAGAACCTACTTCGCCTGCTTTGATTTTCTGTTTGAAATACTCCATAGAGATATACTGCCAGAAATCCTTATCAAGATCAAGCACGATAGTGTTTATTCTGCGCATCCCGTCGAAAAGAGCAGCGACATTGTCATAATTTGAGATCTGAGTTGTCCACTCTTCTCTTGTTATGCCAAGGTAATTTGAAAGAAAGTTCTTTCCAAATTCTTTCCAGTCAAACTGAGGATAAGCAAGTTTATGAGCGTTGAAGTTACCTGTTGCACCACCGAATTTACCTGTAATAGGCACTTGCTTAAGAAGCTTGAGCTGTTCCTCAAGACGGTAAACAAATACCATCACTTCTTTTCCAAGTCTTGTCGGTGATGCAGGCTGACCATGAGTCTTAGCAAGCATAGGAATAGCTTCCCAGTCATTAGCAAAACCTTTAAGAGTAGAAATCAATTCTTCAAGAAGCGGATAGTAAGTTTTTTCAAGAGCTTCTTTAATTGATAGAGGGACAGATGTATTATTGATATCCTGTGAAGTAAGTCCGAAATGTATGAACTCAAGAGAATCATTAAGTGTAAGAGCTTCGAATTTTTCTTTTATGAAATATTCAACCGCTTTTACATCATGATTTGTTGTACGTTCGATAGTCTTGATTCTTTCAGCGTCGAATTCAGAAAAATTCTGATAGATTGAGCGAAGATCACCGAAAAGAGAAGAGCTGACGTTTGAAAGCTGAGGAAGAGGAAGCTCGCAAAGAGCGATAAAATATTCGATTTCTACCTGAACACGATAACGGATCAGAGCAAATTCAGAAAAATATTCAGACAATACACTTGTCTTCTCACGATATCTCCCGTCAATAGGAGATACGGCAGTTAAAGATGTCAATTCCATATATTTAAATTATTGAAAGCGCAAATTTAGTATATATAAATGACATTATTTTGCATAAAATGGTATTTCTGAAAAATTATGTTCTGAAATTTTTTTTCAAGAAATATTGAAAAAAGTTGCAATAAAATTTGGAACTAATAAAAAAGTGCATTACTTTTGCCAACGCTTTTGAGAAACAAAGTTACCCGGGCGTTTAGCTCAGCTGGTTCAGAGCATCTGCCTTACAAGCAGAGGGTCGGCGG
>CAMTON010000110.1 GCA_947074105.1 uncultured Bacteroidales bacterium | reverse complement strand
GGCGGATTGGTGTTTACTGAAAGAATAAAAGATTTGTTTAAAACGGTTAATGGTAAATATATTGCGCCTCAGGCTTTGGAGACTCGCCTGGGAGAGAGTACCTTTATAGAGCAAATTGCCGTGATAGGTGATCAGAGAAAATATGTTACTGCTTTAATCGTTCCGGCTTATGATGCCGTAAAGGAATACGCGAAAGAACATAACATAAAATATACCGACATTAAGGATCTTCTTTCAAAAGAGGGAGTTATAGATCTTTTCAACCGTCAGATCACTGAATTGCAATCAGCTTTTGCTGCTTACGAACAGGTTAAGAAATTCACGCTTCTGAGCGTTCCGTTCTCAATGGAATCCGGTGAGCTTACAAATACATTGAAAATCCGTCGAAGTGTCTTAAATGAAAAATATGCCGCTGAGATTGATAAGATGTATGAATAAAAAAAATAAATAAATGTTTGAGGCAGCTTTAAATGCATTTGCATTTTGAAGCTGCCTTTTTTACTTAATAATTTAAACAGAATTAATTATGATTACAGCTGAACAATTGAAAGAAGTTCAGGAGCGCGAGCACGCGTTGAGGAGGTATCTTTGACATCGATAGTAAGTCGATACAGTTAGAAGAAGAAGAGTTGCGTACTCACGCTCCCGGTTTCTGGGAGGACAATAAGGCCGCAGAGGCTCAGATGAGAAAGATCAAGGAACTTAAAAGCTGGATTGAAGCATACAACGAAATCGCTTCATCTGTAAAAGAGCTTGAACTTGCTTATGATTTTATAAAAGAGGAACTTGTTACGGAAGAAGAGGTTGACGCTGCTTATGCCGCAACGGTTGAGCTTATCGAAAACGCAGAGCTTAAGAATATGCTTCGCGCCGAAGAAGATCATCTGGGATGTGTTCTTAAAATAAATGCCGGTGCAGGCGGAACAGAGAGTAATGACTGGGCTTCAATGCTTATGCGTATGTATCTGCGTTATGCTGAATCTCACGGTTATAAAGCTACAATCACCAATCTTCAGGAAGGTGATGAAGCCGGAATCAAAACTGTCACTATCCAGATTGAAGGAGATTTTGCTTACGGATATCTTAAGAGTGAAAACGGAGTGCATCGTCTTGTGCGTGTTTCTCCTTTCAATGCTCAGGGAAAACGTATGACATCTTTCGTTTCGGTATTCGTAATTCCTCTTGTTGACGACTCTATTGAGATCGTTATCAATCCCGGAGATATTACATGGGATACATTCCGTTCGTCAGGAGCAGGAGGTCAGAACGTAAATAAAGTTGAAACAGGGGTTCGTCTTCACCATGCTCCGACAGGCATCGTTATTGAAAATACCGAAAGCCGTTCTCAGTTTGACAATAAGGACAACGCTCTTCGTCTTCTTCGTTCTCAGCTTTATGAGATGGAACTTGAAAAGCGCCGTGCTGCTCAGAAAGATATCGAGGCAGGAAAGAAAAAGATCGAATGGGGATCTCAGATCCGCTCTTATGTTTTTGATGACAGACGAGTAAAAGATCATCGTACCGACTATCAGACATCTAATGTCAATTCAGTGATGGATGGTAATATCGATGCTTTCATCAAGGCTTACCTTATGGAATTTGCAGGATTTAAGAAAGACTGATAATATTATCGGAATAAAATCTATAATTAACGGACTGCCGTGAGATATCACTCTCATGACAGTCCGTTTTTTATTTAAGTAAAATAATATACCTGTCGTGCAATAAAAAGATATAAAGAGAGTTATTATAATTACATCTTATCCTGAATCACATAATAATTAAGTGCCGGATAAAATAATACCTTGATAAAAAACCAAAACCGATTGAAATGATGAATAAGATTGTTTCAACTTTAATACTACTATTTTGCATAGCTTTTTTTAAAGTTTCCGCACAGATAATAATCACACTCAATAATATAAATTATGAATGTGCCGGTGATACTGCCGTAGTTACAGGATATGAGGGTGATGCTCCTAAAAGAATATTGAAAATACCTTCGACCGTTACAGAAGGGGAAAACATATATACCGTAACCCATATTGCAGATGAAGCATTTTCCGGATGTGATGCAATAACTATGGTTTCACTGCCTGAAAGCCTTATTTCCATAGGAGAAAAAGCTTTTTCGGAATGTTCCGGATTATTCAGCATATCATTTTCCGAAGAACTCAGCACAATAGGCGATTACTCATTCTATAAATGTACTTCTTTACGGGAACTGAATTTCCCTGAGAGCCTTGTACATATCGGAACGGCCGCATTTTCCGGATGCAATGAACTTGAAACTGTCGTATTTCCGACAGAAATGACGGAAATCGAAGACGATGCTTTCTCTTTCTGTTCTTCTCTGGAATCGGTGACACTGCCTGAAAGACTTATTTCCATAGGTGTCCAGGCTTTTGCCTACTGTATTTCACTAAAGACAATTCTTCTCTCCGAAGAGACGGAGAATATAGGCAACGGAGCCTTTTACAATTGTATTTCCCTGACCAATATATTACTTCCCGAAACCGTAACGGCAATCGGAGATTATGCTTTTTCGCAGTGCCGTATCCTTTCAGACATAATATATGCCGGTGACGAAGAACCGGAAATAGGAAATAAAACATTCGAGAATATTTCTTCAGGAAGTATTCTGCATGCTCCTAATACACACAATGATTTTACACAGAAAGACTGGGGTGTCTCGGCTATCGTTTACGGTAATGAACCGACATCTTTGCAAATGATTGATGAAATCCCCGAAATTATCGTATTCGGCGAAAGAAACGCCGTGATTATCTCAGGCCCGGAAGGAATGCCTTATCAGCTTTTCAATGTTTCAGGAAAACTGTTGAGACAGGGTTTCACTACCTCTTCAAGAGAATATCTTAACGTTGAGGGACGAGGAATCTATATTGTAAAAGCAGGCGACATAAAAGAAAAAGTCGCTGTTAAATAACTATTATTTTATATTGATTTATACACTGTTACGGGACATTCCGACGTCGAGGCCGGAGTGTCCTTTTTTTATTTGTAACATAATATCAAATTGTATTATATTTACTCCCGATTACAACTATCGGCAAGAATGCCATGACTCTTTAAGAAAGAGATTTACAGAAAACAATTATTTTATCACTAAAACATGAAAAAAACATCCGTATTGCTGGCCGGCATTACCCTTTTTTTGTCCGGTCTGACAATGAATGCGCAGGAAGCGCAGAGAGACACAACATTCCGTTCGCACGGAAATCCCGTTTTCACCCATAAATATACTGCAGACCCTGCCGCTCTTGTTCATGACGGTAAGTTCTACGTTTATGCGGGGCATGACGAAACTCCCGAAAACAGAGAACACTATGTCCTTAATCAGTGGCTTGTATTTTCTACAGAAGATATGGTCAACTGGACAGAACATCCCGTACCTCTTAAAGTAAAAGATATTCCATGGGCAAAAGGTGAGGCCTGGGCAGCTCAGGTTATCGAGCGTGACGGCAAGTTTTACTGGTATGTCACTGCAGAGCATAAAGATATAAAGGGAAAAGCGATTGGTGTTGCCGTTTCGGATTCTCCGACAGGACCTTTTGTTTCAACTGACAAGGCTCTTATCACAAACGACATGACTACTCAGTACACTAAGATAAGCTGGGAAGATATCGACCCGACCGTTTTTATCGACGACGACGGTCAGGCATATATGTTCTGGGGAAACACTCAGTGCTACTATATAAAACTTAAAGAAAATATGATTGAAACGGAAGGCGATATCGTTCCTGTCTTCCTTCCTAAATACACGGAAGCTCCGTGGATACATAAACATAACGGATGGTATTATCTTTCTTATGCGTCCGGTTTTCCTGAAAAACTTTCTTATGCCATGAGCCGTAAAATCACCGGACCGTGGATACCTATGGGAGAGATATGCGGTGTTGCAGGTTATTCCAACACTATTCATCAGGCTATGGTCGAATATAAAGACCAGTGGTATTGCGTTTACCACAATGGATCGATAAATGTAAATGGTGGATTTAAAAATGCCAATGGCTCAAATATGGCAGGAAGCAGCTATCGTCGCTCTGTTTGTATTGATAAATTCGAACATAATCCTGACGGATCAATCCACCCGATTCAGATGACGAAACAAGGTGTTCCGTCTCTTGAGAGAAAAATGTCATGGGATTCTCAGGATGCCATGAATGTTATGGTGCCGGGTTATTTTGCAGATCCGACTATGGTATATGACGATAAGACAGATTCATTCTATATGTATGCCACTTCAGACGGCAGATGGATTGCCTATAGCCGCGACCCTCATGTGGCGGTTTCTAAAGATCTGGTAAACTGGGAATATAAACCTGTAGTATTACCTGACTTCTATCCCGTATGTACTCCTGAATCACCAAATAAGAACCGTGCCGGAGTTTGGGCTCCTACAGCTTTCAAACATCCTAAAAACGGTAAATTCTATCTTGGTTATCAGGTGAACCTGGAGTTTTATGTAATGATGAGCGAATCTCCGCTTGGCCCTTGGCGTAATGCTACGGCAGACAATACAACAGAAGGAGCACCTATTCTGAAAAACAAACAGCAATGGGGACACGGAGATGCTTTCGACGCTCAGTTCTTTGTTGACAACGACGGAGAAGTTTATATCACTTTCGGCGGTCACCGCGGTGCAGGAATCATGAAAACAAAGTTTGATGAAAACGGAATCATGTACCCTGACAACAATGATCCGCGTTTCACCGACGGAACAGCTGTGAAATATAAAAGAATCACCGATCTTCCGGAATATCTTGAAGGTTCGGTAATGATGAATGTCGACGGTACGTATTATCTGTCATACAGCTGTGATGCATCGCAGAACTATAAAGTGCGTTATGCTACGGCAAAATCTCCTGCCGGTCCGTTCTATCCTGCCGCGGGATATATTATTTCCCGCGATAATGAGAATGAAATTCTTGGCCCCGGACATCATGAGATGTTTAAATTCGACAATGACTGGTATATAGTATATCACCGTCAGCACTATCCTATGGTTGACGCCAAACGTCAGGTATGCATCGACAGAATATATTTCCATGACGGAGAAATTGTAAACAACGTACAGAGCCACAGCGGTATATCTAAAGCCCAGGGAGCTCTTGAAAGCCGTTATCAGGCAGCGAAAAGCAAACAGAGAGTTCCCGTTTCTTTAGGTAAACCTGCTATCGCGTCAAGTGTGAGCGATTATAAAGGAGGAACCGTAAGACATGAAAGATTCGAATCTGTGCCTGAGTTCTATAAAGCCGGTTTCATTACCGACAATAATTACGCTACGCGCTGGCAGTCGGCTAAGGAAGTAGGAGAACCTGCATGGGTGATTATCGATCTTGAAAAAGATACCAGGATTTCTGACACGGAGGTTTTCTTCGAATATACTATCTATCCTTACAACTATACGATAGAATATCTGCCTGCAAAAGCTGCGTCGACAGTAGAAGAAGCAGCGAAATCTTCTGCATGGCGACAGTATGCAAAAGGAGAAAGCATCTCTCCTGCAAGAAATAAGAAAAATGTTACTGCAAGATATATGAAACTTAATATCCTTGATGTGAAGAATCTGCCAAGAGGCGAGGAGTACCGCGGATGCGACGGACAGGATTATGAAAATCGTCCTTCAGTGTGGGAATTCAAGGTATATTGATAAGATATGTTGACTGAAAAAGTCCTTGTTGAGATATTTCGGCAAATTTCCGGACAGCGGGACTGACAATAGAAATATAAAAAATCTCTGCTTCTTTTGCGGCTTAATGACATGTCATTGACCTGCAAAAGAAGCGGAGATTTTTTTATTTTACATTTCCTGAAGATACTGCCGGATATTCTTATTTAATAATATCCTGATATCACCTTCACGGTTTTATGATTTAAATATTTGAAAACGGCTTTTTCAGAAATCCGCTTGTATCATAAAGCGAACTGTCTCGTTTATGATCTTCGAGCAACCTTACAAAATCCTTAAGATTGTTTACTATATAATCCGGTTTTGAAGTAAGAGGATAACAAACCGCACCTTTTCTTTTTATAAATACAGTCTTCATTCCTGCTGCCACTGCACCGGCTATATCCCATCCCTGTGATGCAACGAGAAGGCATTCGGAAGGAAGGACATTCATCATTCTGCATGCGGAATGATAAGTATGGATATGAGGTTTATAATATCCGATATCCTCAACTGAAATCGACCTGTCTATAAACTTATTCAGTTTACTGCTTTCCAGTTGGCGCTTTACGGCTGCATTTGAAGAATTTGAAAATGCCGCAAGGTTGAAACCTATATTCTTAAGATATTCAAGTGATTCCGCAACATCTGGATGGGGAGGAGCCTCATTGAGCTTTTTAAGTTGATTGATCACTTCCTCCTTGGGAAAATCGATATTATAAGAATGTGCTATCATTGAAAATGTGGCATATCCTATTATTCCGAAATCATGATATTTCCCCGTTACGCTATCGACCAAAGTATAAAGATGCATATTGTTGAACCAGAGATCAGCAAGATCGGGACGGTTGTCAAGTATTTTCGCAAGTGAGATTTTTACATCTTCTATATCAAGCAACGTCTCAATTACATCAAAAAAAATAACCTTCACATTCTTTAACTTTTCCATATTGCAGATTAATCAACAGTTTTAATAGTTTAACAGAGCAAAACGGAAAACAGTTCATCTTATTTTCAGAGTTATTATAATTTTCAATTTACTGAATCCCCACTGGAAATGCTCAGAGAGGCATATTGTGCTTTTTGTCGGAAAAACGGGTCTACGTGTCGTGTGCGGGTTATCAACAATGTTAATAATTAGAATAAAAGATAGCAAAAACACATAAAAGTAAGATACTGAACAAAATGACGATTTTAGTTTGTAACTATTTGTTGCTGTTAAGTTATAATGTGAAACAAAAACGGTGATTTTATAAAAATTATGATATAAAATTCAATTTATTTTACAAATAATAATAATTCATAAAGTTCGGCGGAAATATTAATTAATTTGTTATCTACAATTTATTGTTTATAAAAAAAAAACAGTAGATTTGCATCGCAAAATGATGATAAAAATAAGTTAATAGGCTATTTTTTTACAAATAGAGATACATATACTATTTGTTGTTAATGTAAAGACTTTTAAATCAGAATGTTGCTTGCCTTATCAGGTGTTTCAGGGTAACTCCTGCACCGATTTTAGAAAGAAAGAAAAAAACAAATCAAATAATAAAATCGCGATTAAAAGCGATGTAATTAAAAACCCTTAAAAGTTTTAATAAAAATGATCAAAGTAGGTATTAATGGTTTCGGACGTATCGGTCGTCTTGTATTCCGTGCTGCACAGTCTAAAAAAGACATTCAGATCGTAGGTATCAACGACCTTATCGACGTTGACTACATGGTTTACATGCTTAAGTATGATTCAGTTCATGGTAGATTTGACGGTGAAGTTTACGCTAAAGATGGTAATCTTGTTGTAAACGGTAACGTTATCCGTGTAACTGCTGAGCGTAACCCAGCTGACCTTAAATGGGATGCTATCGGTGCTGAATATGTAGTTGAATCAACAGGTCTTTTCCTAACAGAAGAGAAAGCTGCTGCTCACATCCAGGCTGGTGCTAAATATGTAGTAATGTCTGCACCATCAAAAGACGCTACTCCAATGTTCGTAATGGGTGTAAACAATGACTCTTACGCTGGACAGACTGTCGTTTCTAACGCTTCTTGTACTACTAACTGTCTTGCTCCTCTTGCTAAAGTTATCAATGATAAATTTGGTATCGTAGAAGGTCTTATGACAACTGTTCACGCTACAACTGCAACTCAGAAAACTGTTGACGGTCCTTCAATGAAAGACTGGAGAGGTGGACGTGCTGCTGGTGGTAACATCATCCCTTCTTCTACAGGTGCTGCTAAAGCAGTAGGTAAAGTAATTCCTGCTCTTAACGGCAAACTTACAGGTATGGCATTCCGCGTTCCAACTCTTGATGTATCAGTAGTTGACCTAACTTGCCGTCTTGAAAAACCTGCAACTTACGAAGAAATCAAAGCTGCTATCAAACACGCTTCAGAAAACGAACTTAAAGGTATCCTTGGTTACACAGAAGATGCAGTTGTTTCAACTGACTTCCTAGGTGACGCTCGTACTTCTATCTTCGATGCTGAAGCAGGTATCGCTCTTAACGAAAACTTCGTTAAACTTGTTTCTTGGTATGACAATGAAATGGGTTACTCTAACAAAGTATGTGAACTAATCCAGTACATGTACTCTGTAAACAACAAATAATCAGTTTCTAATTATTTGATATAGAGAAAGGCTGTTCCTTTGGGAACGGCCTTTTTTTATTTGTGATAACAGAAGCTACAGGGCTTTTCGGTTAAAGACTCCGTTTTGCGGACAGTTTAGCAGTTTTCCCGAAATGAAAATATATTACAGGATTTCATTTCGGGAAATGCTGTTTTACAGAATAGGGGTATGAATATAAAAAAAGTCTTTATTTTTCACGGCTCACGGCGCCTGCGCTGCCTGATTTCGGCAGAGGACCGGTCTGCCGCCGGACGGGGAACTGACGTCTTCTTGCCGCAAACCGGTCTGCCGTGAGCCGGTAGCCGCATATTCTATACTGAAAATCCGTCAGCGCATTATTAAAAAGTTATTTCATATTAGGTTAAATATTCAGATAATGCAGGTGTAGATTTAAAGAAGTTTATAATGTCGGTAAATATCTGCCATAAAGTGAAAAATCAATAAACCCATAGTTTATAATGACTTATATTTTGTTTGAATATAAGGGAATAACCCTGTTTTTTATTTAGCACTGAGCGAAGACAGTAGATATGATAATTTATTTATCTTTGTTAACGTAAAGTATGATTATATTAACAATGATCTGTGCAGATACAGATCCAACTTAAACGATTATGAAGAAAAAACAGCGAATTTTTAATCCGAAATGGCTGGAATTCCATCCCTATGATACGGCGGCTCCTTCCGATCTTTATTATATTCAACTAAGCAACAAAGTTCTTGATGAGATTGACAGGATTATGGATCAGGATAAGATACAGGATCTTATTTTCCTTGAAGAACAGGAAAGAATCGATCTTGCATGTGTCCTTGCATGTCATTTTGAAGATGAAATATCAAATACCGGAATATGGAAAGCTATTTCTCAGAAAATTTTTGAAAAGACAGGAAAGCATGTGCCATTCTATCCGATAGCCGACTATGCCGAAGATGATATTTATGTAGAGAACCTTAAGTTTATCTGCTGGCATTATTTCCAGAAAATCAATGAGAACAATTTCTGTATTTCACCGCTTAACCATACGATCACGGCAATAGCCGAAGCTACTTTCGCTTTGTTTGATGATGAATATGAGACTGCTCCTGAAAACGAACGACTTCAGAAATTTTTCAACGTACCTTTCGGTGCCAAATTCGTTGATCTTGAAAGAAAACTGCTTTGGGTGTCTACCGACTCTTATATGACACTGTTTAATGTCAATATTCTTGACAGAAACCTTCAGTTCATATCTGAATCGATGGAAGATTCTGATTCAAAAGAAGAGATTCAGGGAGTATGTTTCGACTATATCACTGATTTCTCAATCAACAATGAACTTGAGTTTTTCGGTTTGAGAGCACCACAGCTGCTTTCCGTATGCGCAGGCAAAATGAATCCTTTCTATAATATTCTTAAAGAGATGGGCAAAGTGAAAACAGGCTTTTTCCTTTTTGAGGGAATCGAGGCTACATTCGTTAAACTTCGTCATATCGCTACGGATAAAGTTATCGAACTTGATCTTTCGGAAACAGTGAAATTCCCGAAAGACCTTCAGTCAGATGCTCTTGTACTTCAGTTGGGTATAGTGAACTGGCGTCAGTTCTGGGTTCTTACAGGTGGTGTGAAGACCTATGAAAAGAACGACGAAATCATGAATATCGTGAAGTCGGATGAAGCTGAAAAGCGCTTCTTTGATACGGAAGAACCGGTACAGACTTACAATGAAGCTGAACAGGATGAAATCGTGAAAAGAGCAGTAGAGATAATCACCAAAGATGATCCGGAACTTATTGAAGAGGACATATGGTGGAATATGCTGAGAGATGTCAATCTTTCTGCTGATTATATCGTAAAAGCCGTTAAGGAAAACAAATATCCTGAGCTTAAGTTCCCTGAAGATGGTGGCAGAACACTTATGGAAGAAAATATTGACTTTATCCTTTCTTACCTTCGTCAGCCTACTGAATTGATGGAATATTCAGAGGCAGAAGAGGAAAAAGAGTAAAGCGGGAAAATTTGTTAATATCATGTAAGAAGTATTATACGTCATTGTAAATGACGGAAATTACCTGTACATTTGTAATGTGTTTTTCATGGTATTAGATTTAAGATTAATGAAGTATGGTTGTCGTGATGACAACCATTTCTTTTATATACCAACTCCATATTTTTAAATTCCAATCTATTCTTTATAAATAATATTCTATTATATTATATAATCCAGGATACTCTTCCTGTTTTTTAATTTTTACAACAATCACTTTATTGAATAAATATTTGATTTAGCTTAAAATATATATTAAAATGTGAATTATATATCAAGATATGCTATATTTGCACCTGTTTTATTAATTTATATTTTTTTATAATGAGAAATTTGTTAAAAGGCTTAATCGTAATCCTGTTTGGGTTATTGAGTATTAGTGTATATGCATTAGAGTTTAAACATGATGGAATGTTTTATTATTATGCGGAGGATGGAAGCTATGAAGTGACATTAAAAAAAGGAGCAAATATTGCAGAAGTGATAATTCCTGAATCTGTTAGTTTCAGGAATATTGAATATACTGTTACAAAGATTTCGAATAATGCATTTTCATATTGCGGTGATATAGAATCAGTAACAATTCCTGCAACG
>CAMTON010000109.1 GCA_947074105.1 uncultured Bacteroidales bacterium | reverse complement strand
CGGTTGTCATATTGTCACCGTACACTTATCATATCGCAACTGTACAGTTATCATATTAACACTGTACGGGGATAATGAACATATATTCTCTGTTTTTGAATTATAAAAAGAACCACAATAAAATAAAAAATTGTCCCTTTATTACGGGAAATGCACATTATCAAAAAAACACAATTAAGACTACATTAATATGAAAAAGACACTGGTATTACTTACGGTCTCAGCTCTGGGACTGAATGTAATTAATGCCCGTAACGAATTGAATGTAATCAGAATCGGAGAGACAAATCCTTCGACATCTGCTTATGTATTCGGAACGGGAGAGCAGCTATCCGGTCAGCAGTTTCAGACCGAAGGCATCAAGACCTATAAAGGATATCAATACACGGTATATTACAACCTTACACGCAATGTATGCATAGCGCGTCGTAAAATGCCTGCGGGGAAATGGGAAGAAGTGAAACTTCCTTATCAGAATGCCGTAGACGATGCACACAACACTATAAGCATGGGGATATGTGAGAATGACGGCTCTATTCATCTTTCTTACGATCATCACAATGACGCACTTCACTACTGTTATTCTATAGCGGGATCTGCAAATGATCCTGAAAATATGCCGTGGGAAGCATCGAGTTTTTCCGCGACAACAGATATTATGGACAAAGCAGTGGAAAATGTTACTTATCCGCGCTTTATCTCCAAACCTGACGGTAATCTGCTTTTTGAGTGCCGTTTCCGCTGGAGTGGTTTCGGCGACAGTTATATTCGCGAATATGATGCCGAAACAAAGAAATGGTCGCTTGTCGGCCGTTATGTACAGGGTGAGGACAACAATCCTACGGCATGTGCATATATCAATGGTATGACTTACGATCATCTTGGCCGTATGCATGTCACATGGTGCTGGCGTGATGACTTCGGTGGCGGAACGAATCATGATTTCTATTATGCATACAGTGAAGATGACGGACGTACATGGAAAGATACTTACGGAGTGCAGAATGCGGTGACCGAACTTATGGATCCTGTTTACAGCAATGTGACGGGTAGCTGTCTGGGACAGTCCAAGAAGTCGTTTATGATAGAAGCTATCCCTTATAACAAAGGATATATAAATCAGGAAACTCAGGCTGTCGACAGCAAAGGAAGAATACATGCAGTAAATTCACATATTCCGGGAAGTGAGACAGATTCAAACTGGGGAACTTCACGTACCAAAGCACGTCTTCATCACCGCTTCAGAGATACTGACGGGACATGGAAGACTGTCCAGGTGAAAAACAACGGAGAAACAGTGAACTCATACTGCCGTGTAAATCTTTCGTTCGATGCTTTCGACAATGCTTTTGTAGTAGCCAACGGAGCAGAAGTATATACTGCAAGTTCGGCCAACGGATATGATGACTGGGATCTTGTGAGCGATACCGATAAAGGCCGTTTCCTTTCTGAACCTCTTGTCGACCGTTCGCTTCTTCAGAAAGAAGGTGTGCTTTCATTCGTATATCTTGGCGCTGACAATAAGATCACAGTTATAGATTATCTTCTTGATAATCCTAATACTCCCGCCGGAGCCGGACTTACCGCTGAGTATTTCTCAGAAAGCGGACTTGAAAATCAGTCAGGTGCAGCAGAGAATGTAAGCGTGTCAACTTCTGATATTCCTGAAGGAACAAAAAGCATCCGCTGGTCAGGTTCTTTCGAGACTTCATATGCTGAAAGCTATACGATGTATCTTAATACAGATGCAGCAGCGGAAGTTTATGTTGACGGAGTAAAAGTATTGCTTACAAGAAAATCTGATGAAGCGAAAGAATATTCTTTCTCATTCGGAAATATCGCATCTCACAAACATAATATCGTGATCACTGCCGAGGCTGGAAAAGAAAATGAGATAGCATTGTCATGGTCGAGCAAAAGTGTGGAGAAACAGCTGATTCCTGCTGCCGCTCTTTATTCGTCGGAGATAAATGAGAATCCGACAGAGAACAGCGAATCAGAGCCGGAACTTCCGAGAAAACCTGTACTTGACAAACAGCTTTCGGGTGCTCAGTCAATAACAGGCAGGGTGACAATTCCTTTTGCATCTTTCAATCCTGCAGGTGACTATACTCTGGAACTGAAAGCTAAAGTTCTTAATTCTTTCGGATGTGGCCTTGTGCTTGAAGGACGCTCAGCATCCGGACGCGGAATAAGAATCTCAATTGATGAGACAAGCGTTAAATGGATGGCTGCCTACGATGCTGCCAAACTTCTTACAGTGGCTGATAACGCGGAAGAGCAGGCTTTCAGAATCGCGGTTAAAGGAGATAAGGCATATATCTATATAGACGGTGAGTATATTGCTTCGGCAGATATCGCTGAGATTGGAGATATAAACGAAGCGGGAGAGGAAGTGATGCCTGCTGCAGCAACTGAAGCTGTTGAACTTGCATGGGCCGGACCGAATAATAAGGGAACAGGTAAACCTACAGATTACGGTTGGGATAATTCTCTAGCGGTCACAAGCTGGAATACGGCAAATGGTGGCAGCGGTGTGCGTTATCTTGACGTTACTTCAGGTCATACTTATAACGGAGCGAATTATACGGGACGTCTTATGACAATCCGCTGGGACGGGACTTATGGTACCTACAGCTATCCCGTAACTCTTGAAGCAAATACGAATTATGAATTCTCAATGCTTTATGAGTGGTGGAACAACGGAACCGGAGTATCGATAAGCACAGGTATCAGTACAAATAAAGACGGAAGCAATATGCTTGGCGTTAAATCGCATAGCGTAAGCTCGAGAAACGTACTTCAGAAAGGTGTGTTCAACTTCACTACAGGAGAAGCTGGAACATACTATCTGATCTTCAACGGACAGAGCGGTGTTATGTACGGTATCGGTGAACTTGAACTTAAAAAACTATCTTACGAACCTAAACTTACGCTTTCAAGATATTGCGACGGAAACGCGGATATCAGTGTTTCTTCACTGACTTATGAAGACGGAGCTTATGCTCCCGGAATCAATATTGCCGATGTTGAACTTGAAAATAAAGAATCTCTTTCGTTCACTATTGTTCAGAATCTGAATTTTGCCGGAGCGGCAGGAAGCAAGGATATTGTAAGATATCCGTTCACGCCCGAAGGTGATTACTCTCTTGAGATAGCTGCAACGGTTGCTGCGGCAGAAGGAAGGGGTATGGATTTCGAAGTACGTGACGAATATGGCATGGGCTTCCGTACATCTCTTAATGACAGAGAGATACTTCTTTCTTCACCGTTTGCGGAATCTACGCTTCTTAGTGCTTCTGAAAATAACGAGCAGATAATGCGTTATGCCGTAAAAGATGATAAAGTTTATGTTTACCGTAACGGTGAGTTTGTAAGATCGTTTGCAAAACAGCAGATCGGAGATATGAATGCATCGGGTACGTCAGAGGAATCTGCTTTCAGCAACACTCCGGTAAACAGCGAAAACAATATTCTTACAAATCCGGACTTCAGCGAAACTGCCGATAACGCTGCACCTGCGGGATGGACAAGCAACGGCTCGATTGGAGGAGGAACAAATGCAAGGGTACAGCTTAAATCAAGTACTACGGAACTTAGCGCATATCCTGACGGACATAAGGCATTTCTGATCCGCTTCGACGGTTCTTATCAGTGGTTCTCAAATAAAGTGACTCTGAATGCCGGTACATGGTATGAATATTCATGCGATGTCATATCATGGGGTACGAATACCGATAAAACTCTTAATCTTATGGTTTCTACTAAAGATGGAGGCGAAGGAGATGTAATGGCTACTGAACAGATTTCCACTCCTGCTGTAAGAGCTACAGGAGAAAAGAGAATCATACGTTTCAAAACAGGTGATGCAGGTACATATTATATCACTTTTGCCAAAGGGGGAACTCTTGCCGGAACAACAGGGCTGACAGACCAGTGTCTGACAGAATATAACGTTGGCAGCATCCTTGCAGGTAAGAACTATACTGAAGGAAATGCTCCCGTAAGTATAAGATATATAGCTTATGATCCTGACGGTGCTTTTGCTCAGACAGGAATCGCCTTAGGTGTTGAAACAGGTAAGGCCGACAATAATGATGTCGTAATTCTTACTAAGAAATCAGAACTTATCGTAACAGCTGATACAGGTATCAGATCTGTAACGGTAAATGATCTTTCGGGAAGAAATGTGATGAAAGCGGTAAACTGCACCGAAACATTCTCAGCGAAGATATCTTCGGGAATATACATCGTAACTGTTGTTACTTCAGAAAATGAAACTGTTACGCAGAAAATAATCGTACAGTAATAATAGTTTTACTTATAAATTAAGCCGGTTTTCGCTTAGTTCGGGAGATAATCCCGACAGAAGCGGAAACCGGCTTTTTATTTCATTAAAATAGTGAACTTTGGACCTGATTTATTGTATCAATTATATATGACGGGATAAATCCGGCGCAGATATATTTGCTGAGAAAGTGAGAATGATGCTTTATCAAAACTTACTGTATAGGGTAAATTTTATAAATAGCCGCAAACCTGCGATATTGATTATCGATATATACTTTAAAATTGTAATTTTATGGTTTTAAAATAAAAATCATGGTTTTTGATATAATAATTTTAGCTTTTGCCGCATTTGGACTGTTAGCAGGATTGATAAAGGGTCTGGTAAAGGAAGCGCTCGGGCTGATCGGACTTGTTCTGTCGTTTCTGATAGCCAAACTTTTTGCACCGGAATTTTGTGAATATATTCATAAATGGGTCAACTGGCATGAGCAGGTAAGGTATATGGTCTCATGGCTTGCCATTTTCGTGGCTGTTGCTCTGGTGACATCACTTCTTTCATACCTTATAACAAAGGCCGTACAAGCCATACAGCTTGGTTTCATAAACCGGCTTCTCGGAGCGGTTCTCGGAGCCGTGAAATATGTGTTTATAATAAGTCTGATATTGAATCTGTATAATATAATAAACGTATATGTACCTCTTCCGCTTGACGATCAGAGAAAAGACTCAAAAATATTTGATCTGACAGTTGAATTTGCCCCTATACTTTATAATACCGGGAAAGATTTTATCGACAATGATTTTCATATAACAGGAGATTCGATAAAGAACCACGAAAGTCAGACAGAGTAAATATAAAATATGAAGCTGTCAACTTAAGTGTGTATATTATATAACTCAGCTTTTTTTGTATTTTTGCGTTTCACGATATAGTGTGAAAGATTGCCGATGTGAAATTGGAAAAGTTATTAACTACGTTTTGTCTTAACGGCTATGTGAATAGAACGCAGGCAGGACTCTATATATTTGAAATATGGATAATATCTTAGATGACGTTACCAAATCCGATTATAAATACGGATTTGTAACCGATATTGAGACGGATGTGATTCAGAAAGGTTTGAATGAAGATGTTATCAGGCTGATCTCTTCAAAGAAAGAGGAGCCGGAATGGCTTCTTGAGTACCGACTGAAAGCATATAAATATTGGCTTACCCTTGATGTGCCGACCTGGGCGCATCTGACTATACCACCGATCAATTTTCAGGATATCAGCTATTATGCTGCTCCTAAAAAGAAAGAAGGTCCCAAATCTATGGATGAGGTTGATCCTGAACTGGTGAAAACATTCAATAAACTTGGTATTCCTCTTGAAGAGCAGATGATGCTTTCTGGAATGGCTGTTGATGCGGTAATGGATTCCGTTTCCGTTAAGACAACTTTTAAGGAAAAACTTGCGGAACTGGGCATCATATTCTGTTCGTTCAGCGAAGCGGTAAAAGATTATCCTGATCTTGTTAAGAAATATCTTGGCAGTGTGGTGCCTTACAGAGATAATTATTATGCGGCCCTTAATACGGCTGTATTCTCTGACGGATCTTTTGTTTATATACCTAAGGGTGTCAGATGCCCTATGGAGCTTTCGACATATTTCCGAATAAATGCTGCTAATACGGGTCAGTTTGAAAGAACGCTTATCGTAGCGGATGATGATTCTTACGTAAGTTATCTTGAAGGATGTACGGCTCCGATGCGTGATGAAAATCAGCTTCATGCCGCTATTGTTGAGATATATCTTCATGACAGAGCAGAAGTGAAATACTCTACCGTTCAGAACTGGTATCCGGGCGATAAGGAGGGAAAAGGCGGTATCTATAACTTTGTGACAAAAAGAGCTCTGTGTAAGGGTGATTTTTCAAAGATATCATGGACTCAGGTTGAGACGGGCTCTGCCATAACATGGAAATACCCTTCATGTATTCTTGCCGGCGATAATTCTATCGGGGAGTTTTATTCTGTTGCCGTGACGAATAATTATCAGCAGGCAGATACCGGAACAAAGATGATCCATCTGGGAAGAAATACCAAAAGTACGATAGTTTCTAAAGGTATATCGGCAGGAAAGAGCCAGAACAGCTACCGCGGACTTGTAAAGGTGGCGGCAAAAGCGGAAAACGCGCGTAACTATACGCAGTGTGATTCTCTTCTTTTAAGTTCTGAATGCGGAGCTCATACCTTCCCGCTTATGGATATAGCAAACAACACGGCCATTATCGAACATGAAGCAACGACTTCCAAGATCAGCGAAAGCCAGATTTTCTATTGTAATCAGCGCGGTATTCCGACAGAAGAGGCAGTAGGACTTATCGTTAATGGTTATGCAAAGGAAGTTGTGAACAAACTGCCTATGGAGTTTGCCGTTGAAGCACAGAAACTTCTTTCAATTTCTCTTGAAGGTTCTGTAGGATAAGCCTCGGAGATTTCGGGCAGAAATTTGTTTTAATAATTTAATTCGGATCAAAAATGTTAGAAATAAAAAATCTTCACGCCAATATAAATGGTAAAGAAATATTGAAAGGAGTAAACCTTACCGTGAAACCGGGTGAGGTTCATGCCATAATGGGACCTAACGGAGCGGGTAAAAGTACATTGTCTTCGGTTCTTGCAGGAAATCCCGCATTCGGAGTTACTGAAGGAGAGGTTACATTTAACGGAAAAAATCTTCTTGCAATGCCTCCTGAGCAGCGCTCGTGGGAAGGGGTATTCCTTGGATTCCAGTATCCTGTGGAAATACCGGGAGTAAGCATGGTGAACTTCATGCGTGCTGCCGTAAACGAACACCGCAAATACAATAATCAGGATCCTATTTCAGCTTCAGATTTTCTTCGTCTTATGAGAGAAAAGAGAGAAGTCGTGGAACTTGACAACAAACTTGCAAACCGTTCGGTAAATGAAGGTTTCTCGGGTGGTGAAAAGAAGAGAAACGAAATCTTCCAGATGGCTATGCTTGAACCTAAACTTGCCATTCTTGACGAAACGGACTCAGGTCTTGATATCGATGCTTTGAGAATCGTGTCGGAAGGTGTGAACAAGCTGAAATCAAATGATAACGCTACTATCGTCATCACTCACTATCAGCGTCTGCTTGATTATATCAAACCTGAATTCATTCATGTGCTTTACAAAGGAAGAATCGTGAAATCAGGTGGTCCTGAACTTGCTCTTGAGTTAGAGGAAAGAGGATACGACTGGATTAAAAAAGAACTTGGAGAATAATATTCTTTTTTAGGTTTAACTATCTGACCGGTGATATATGAAGAAAATACAACCGGTTAAAAAATGAAATTTATGACAGTAGTAAAACAATATACCGATCTGTATCTGCAGGCACAGGGTCTGATAAATAAACATTCGGCCCATATCCTGAATGAAAGAAGAGAGGCGGCTTTCACATTGTTGAAAGCAGTTGGTCTTCCGTCGATGTCATGTCAGGATTATGCTCATACCGATCTTCATGCAATGTTTGCTCCGGATTACGGTCTTAACCTTAACAGAGTCGAGATCCCGGTTAATCCATATGAAGTATTCACATGTGATGTCCCTAATCTGAGCACGAGTCTGTTTTTTCTTGTGAATGATTCTTTCTATTCAAAGTCTATTCCGGCAAGATGTCTTACTGAAGGTGTCTTTACGGGAAGTCTTAGGGAGTTTGCGGAGAAATATCCTCAGATTGCGGATAAATATTATAATAAACAGGCCGGAAAGCGTCAGGACGGAACAGTGGCTATGAATACTGTTTTTGCTCAGGACGGCTTCGTGCTTTATGTCCCAAAAGGAAAAGTGCTTGAAAAGCCTATTCAGCTTATCAATTATCTGATAAGTGAGACGAATATGATGGTTAACCGCCGAATACTTGTAATTCTTGAAGAGAATACGGAGGCTAAGCTTCTTGTTTGTGATCATGCTGTCAATGACGCAGATTATATGATCAATCAGGTTGCAGAGATCTATATCGGAGAGAATTCTCATTTCGATTATTATGAGCTTGAAGAGAATTCAAGAAAGACAAATAAGGTATCATCGACTTTTGTATGCCAGAAAGCTCACAGCAATGTTGTGGTAAACGGTATTTCACTTACTAACGGAGTGACAAGAAATAATATCTTCGTTACATTCAAAGGAGAGGGTGCCGAGAATCATCTTTCCGGTATGGTGATTGCGGACGGAGAACAGAAAGTTGATAATTTTACAAATATCGATCATGCAGTGCCTCATTGTCACAGTAATGAACTGTTTAAATATGTGGTGAATGATAATGCCGAATGTGCTTTTGCAGGAAGAATCCTTGTACGTCAGGGTGCCGATAAGACAGAGGCTTATCAGAGCAATAAGAATCTTTGTGCGACAGAGACTGCAAGAATGTATACACGTCCGGAACTTGAAATATATGCAGATGACGTGAAGTGCAGCCATGGTGCGACTGTTGGACAGCTTGATGCTAATGCGATGTTCTATATGCGTTCGCGTGGTATTTCAGAGCAGGAAGCACGTCTTCTTCTGATGTATGCATTTTCTTCCGATGTTCTTGAAATGATAAGACTTGAGCCTCTTAAAGAAAGACTGAGAATGTTGATTGAAAAACGTTTCAGAGGAGAGCTTTCTAAATGCCGCGGTTGTTCGGTTCACGCTCCGGGCGATTGCCATTAAAAGAAATAAGACAATAGTCATTAAAAGATATAGTGATTATTATAAATAAGAATTCCCGTCCTTACTACTGTAAAGACGGGAATTTTCTGTTTATATCCGGTCAGATGTGAACCTGTATTCTTTTAAAATGAATCGGATAAAAGATTCCATTTTTCTGTAATTCTTTTAATATGCTCTTTTTTAAATATTTTAATCCAGGCTCTTTTCAGATATTTATCTTTTAATCAGATGTTAAGTCCGTCAAGGAGTTTTACATAAAGTGTTATCGCTTCGCGGATTTCATCTTCACAGATATATTCGTCTGCCGTATGTGAACGGGAAGAATCACCGGGGCCGATCTTAACGGTCGGGAAATTCATCAGAGCCTGATCCGACAGTGTCGGAGAACCGAAGCTTTCTTTACCAAGCATTGCGGCACGGCGTACAAAAGGGTGGTTTACATCTATTGAAGAAGAATTAAGACGGAAAGAACGTTCTTTTATCTCACAGGTTTTATTATCGGGATTTATTTCAGTGTTTAGTTTGCCGATTGCTTCGTTAAGCAGTCCGAAAGCTTCCTGATTACCGTAACATTCATTGGTGCGCATATCGACAACGAAAGTACAGCGGTCGGGTACAACATTATGCTGAGAACCTGCATTAATCTGAGTAAGTGAAACTTTTACGGGTCCTAAAAGCGGAGATACTTTGGGATATGTGAAATCTTTAATAAGAGATATAAAAGGCAATGCTTCATATATAGCATTGATTCCTTCATTTCTTGCTGCGTGGCCGGCTTTTCCGTAAACAGTTCCGTCGATTACCATAAGACCCTTTTCTGCGATTGCGGGGTTCATTCCTGTAGGCTCACCTACTATGGCAAAAGATATTTCGGGAAGATGTGTGAGTGCAAGCGCCGCACCATTTTTTCCGGATACTTCTTCTTCTGCCGAAGCAAGAAAAATAAGATTATACGATTGTGCTTTTGAAGTAAGCAGCATATATGCCTGAAGAAGAGAAACTACCGATGCTCCAGCATCATTGCTTCCCAGACCGTAAATGCGTCCATCTTTTACAGTGGCTTCGAAAGGAGGGAATGTCCAGCTGTCGGAATCTTTTACAGTATCGATATGGGAATTAAGCAATATAGTGGGTTTGGAAGGATCGATATTTTCAAGACCGAGAATAAGGTTATTCTCAATACGTTTAGGAGTCATACCCGTTTCCATCATCCATGACTCAATAAGATCGGCAACTTCTTTCTCATTTCTGCTGAAAGACGGAGTCGCAATCATATTTTTTAGAAGATCTATAGCTCCGTAATATGCGATATCAGTGTCTGTTATTTGATTAATAGAATGCATTTTAATAAATTTTATAATATGCAAAGTTATTATTTTGTGGTTATAATAATAAGGTAACGGTATTATTGTTTTGAAGTTTAATGATTACGGATTATAAATGTTCATTTAAATGAAATAAGGAATAAATATCCATTAGGATTAATAATTATTAAAATAATGTTATAAAAAACAAAAAGACTTGATTTGCACAAAAAAGCAAAAAATGAGCGAAAAACTTATTGTAATCTCAGAAAAAAGACGAAATTTGCAAAAAACATTAAATAATAACTTAATATTAAACCTTTTAAGTTGTTATATAGTATATACAGACATCGTGTTTATATAATTGCACTTAATAAAGTAACAATATGAATATTAATCATTTAGCAGAATTAATTAAGGTTCAGTCAAAAAACAGAGGAAATGAAGTTGTGTTCCGTCATCGTGATGATGAGTCAAATACATGGATTCCGACAACCTGGAGCGACTTCGCAAAGAAAGTAAGATCACTTGCAAAAGCGCTTGCTGCTTTCGGTATTAAAGAACAGGACAGAATCGCAACTTATACTCAGAATAAGCCGGAAGGACTTATAACAGATTTTGCCGCTTATGAAAACAGAGCAGTTGTAGTTCCTCTTTACGCGACAAGTTCGGTAGAGCAG
>CAMTON010000108.1 GCA_947074105.1 uncultured Bacteroidales bacterium | reverse complement strand
ATTTGGTTTTGAGGAAACAAATACGTTTGACCTATTAGAAGATTATAATATACACATTGTAAATGTATTACAACA
Source organism: uncultured Bacteroidales bacterium (assembly GCA_947074105.1). GTDB lineage: Bacteria > Bacteroidota > Bacteroidia > Bacteroidales > JAUNSR01 > JAUNSR01. The sequence continues at coordinate 11,166 of CAMTON010000108.1, read as the reverse complement.
ATTAAATTAAAATTATTTTAATTATATAATATTTTTCAATTTGTCTAAATTACCAAAATTCAGGTTACGAATTATTTTTCTTCTACTAAACCTGTAACTATAAAACAGATGTTAGTAGATTTGAAACTTTCGGTAAACGCAATAAGATATTATAATGATTGACATCAATCAATTTACAACCGGCGTACATAATATAGTGGCTCAGATTCCCTTTGGAAAAGTTGCGACATACGGACAGATAGCATGGCTTACAGGCTGGCCTAATCACTCACGACTTGTTGGCAGGATTATGAGTCAGATTCCGTCATCATCCGCTCTTCCGTGTCACCGCGTTGTTAACAGTCTGGGTAAATTAGCATCTGGATTTCCGGAACAGAGAGAGCGTCTGTTAGCTGAAAATGTTGTTTTTAGGCCAAACGGGAATGTTGATCTTAAAATATGTCAGTGGCAATATATGTCTGAGAATCCCTAATGATATTTTATCTCATTTACTCCGATACTCCGATACTCCGGTATTTCTGACAAGTCTATAGATTCTCCTAAGTTCATACTTATAAATAATGCAGCCTTTTTTGCTGTTGTTTATATTGTTTTTTTTAAAACACTAGCCTTCTTTGCGACCGCCTCAACGTGGATGACCGTATCCTGCACGGAGATCTTTCGCGCTCCTCTCCCGATTCGAGCGACCACCTCAACGTGGCAGATCGTACAGCGGGAAGGAATCGTTATATAAAGTGGGGAAAATTAAAAACAGATAAATAAAGAATGTTTTCCACGTAATATCATATGATGCGGAGTCATGTCAATAAAAGACCGGGCCACTACTTATTGTAATGGCAGATCAGAATAAAAAGAAAGGAAAGAAGGTAAATGAATAATTGTTATTGTTTAAGGAGCATGATAAAGCGCAGTGCCATATCGAAGAACACCATTTTGGAGTTAACGTTCTGAGTGATATGTTGTTCTGCGAGTTCGAGAGTTTCCATAATCTGCTCTGTGTTTCCCTCATTTACGAATGGAGAAAATCGGCTTGAAAAATTTATTTCCGGCAGCGTCATATAGTTAAGGTGAGGCGTACGGAAATTCATAATGAAGTTTTCGCGTATCATACGCTGGGAATATTGAAGAAACATCTTCTGCCTTTCACGTCCCAGACCTGCCACCTCCTCGCTCCACTCTTTCATCTCTTTCAGACGACGTCCGTATGCCAGTCGCATCATCTGCATGAAAAGAGTAAGGAAATATTCTTTTTCCTCGGAGATATTGATATTCTCTATAGCCTTGTAGATTATGCCATTGGAGATATGGGCGATATTTACAGCCTGCGCGTTTTCAACTCCGTATTGTGATACAAGAGTCTGTCTTATGGTTTCCTCCGGAAGAGGACGCATAAAGACCTGCTGAGTACGCGAGCGTATAGTTGTAAGCAGTGATTCGGGATCATCGCTTACAAGAAGGAAAAAAGTATTGTCGTAAGGCTCTTCAAGAATTTTAAGAATCTTATTGGCAGCCTCCTCCCTCATTCTTTCGGGAAGCCAGATTATCATGATCTTATATTCCGATTCATAAGATTTCATGCTCAGCTTTTTGATTATCTCATCAGCTTCGCGCGTGAAGATGTTGGCCTGCTGATTTTCGGTACCGATATCTGCCAGCCAGTCGTTGATGTCGAAATATTCGTTATGAGTAAGGAAAAGTCGCCATTCGGGAAGGTAATCATCGCAATAGGCATCTTTTTTCCCTTTCTTGTTCAGAACGGGAAAAACGAAATGAAGATCGGGATGACTGAACTTCCTGTATTTCTTACAGGAGTTGCATTGGCCGCACGAATCGTCGTCGCGACGGTCGGTGCAATGGATATATTGCGCATAGGCCAGGGCAAGTCTGAACTTGCCTATCCCCGGCAGACCGGAGAAGAGCTGGGCATGAGCTATATGATTGTCTTTCACCGATTTTATCAACCGCTGTTTTATATCGTTATGTCCTATGATTTCTCTGAAAAGCATCCGTATAAAAATATTTATTCCGCTTTTAAGAAAGATAAAAGCGGAATCATAAGTTACATTTTTTTCTGTTGCAAAAGTAATGAATATCTGCGAGCTATAACAGCAATTCGCCTATTCCCTGTCGGATTATCTCAGGTTCGCCACCGGTCAGATCGACAACCGTAGTAGGCTGATTGTTTCCGTAGCCGCCGTCAATCACGGCATCTACCTGATTTTCGTAAATCTCGTAGATAAGTTCGGGATCTGTTGTATATTCCACGATATTGTCTTCATCTTTTATGGATGCTGTAAGCACCGGATTACCAAGCTCTTTGACAATAGCGCGTATTATGTCATTGTCCGGTACGCGGATTCCGACTGTCTTTCTTGTCTTATAGAGTTTCGGCAGATTGCTGCTTGCTTCAAGGATGAAGGTGAAAGGTCCCGGAAGATTTTTCTTCAGGATCTTAAACTGTGAGTTATCGACTCTCGCAAACTGGCTTATATTGCTCAGGTCGCTGCATATGATCGAAAGAAGAGCTTTTTTTGCTTCCAGACCTCTGTGCTTATATATCTTTTCGACACCTCTTACATTAAGGGCGTCGCAGCCGATAGCATATACCGAGTCGGTAGGATAGATGATGACACCTCCGTTTTTCAGTATGGTGACCACTCTTTCTATCTCTTTCGGGTTCGGGTCTTTGGTGTATAACCTTATATACATGATTGATCTTTATTTTATTAACCGTTTATATTCTGTCTCAGATAAAACAAATCAGAAGAACATTTGCTTATTCCCCCGTCATTATTCTTTTTGCCTCATCATATCCTTCCTGATAAAAATCATTTAGTTTGGCAGGGTCTTTTTCGGTTCTGCCTACCATGATTTTCTTTACGGGACGGATCACTTTTATCTTGCCTTCCTCTTCGAGTCTTTCGATATACTCAATAGTCTCGTTGTAATGTTTCGAACGTATGAAGAGAGCATCGCGAAGATGTGGATATTGTTTATATACGAATTTCGGAATCTCGCGTTTTCTGATATTCTTTCTGTAACCTTTATTGCGCGTAAGTACAACTACGATATCCTTATATCCCTCCTCCATTGCTTTCTTTATCGGAAGCGGATCGCAGATACCGCCGTCAAGCATAGGTATGTCGTCAACATAAGCTATCGGCGCAAGAAAAGGAAGCGAACATGATGCTTTAAGTATATCCGACATACGTTTGTAGTCTTTCTTTTCCTCCATATATTCGGCCTGTCCGGTAATGCAGTTTGATGTCACCATTACAAATCTGTCGGTAGATTCCGAGTAAGTCTTAAAATCAAGAGGATAATGTTTCTCGGGATATTCATAAAATATAAAATCAAGGTCTATATATCCGTGACCTTTAAGAAAGTGTTTCAATCCGATATAAGGGCGTATCTTAAGAAGATCCACGTCACCGAATTTTGCCCTGCCCCGCTGCCGGCTCATATAGGAGATGCCGTTGCTTGCTCCCGCGGAAACTCCGATAGTGTAGGGAAACCACATTTCATTGTCCATAAAATAGTCAAGAACACCTGCGGTAAATATGCCGCGCATGCCACCACCCTCAAGAACAAGGGCTGTTGATTCTACATTTTTCAGCTTCATTATTATATTTATTAATACGCACAAAAAAATAATCGTGCAATTTATTTAAAGTTAAAAAATAAATCGCACGATTATTGTTCTTTTATTTAATCAAATATCTTATGTTTTTCCTTTCATCTGTCTGAAAGGAAAAATAAAAGAGCATGGTTTACTCTCTGAAGTATATCCTTTTCACTCTTGAAGATACCGTAGAGATAACTTCGTAAGAGATAGTATCAAGCTTTTGGGCAAGTATAGAAACCGGAAGGTCATCGCCAAAAACGATTACCGGATCTCCCTCCTTACATTCGCAGCCGGTAACGTCGATAAGCGTTACGTCCATACATACATTTCCGATTATAGGACACTGGCAGCCGTTGACAAGCATATATCCGACACCGTTGCCAAGATGACGGTTGTAGCCGTCAGCGTAACCGATAGGAACGGCCGCAATTCGTGAGTCACGTTTAAGAATACCTTTTCTTGAATACCCTATTGTCTCGCCTTCTTTAAAATCGTTTATCTGAAGTATGATAGAACGAAGTGTGCTGACATTGCGTAACGGAAGTTTCTCGAATGATCCTTCTATACCGTAAAGTCCGATACCGAGACGCACCATATCCATCTGATGTTCCGGAAAGCGTTCGATGCCTGCCGTATTCAGAATATGTTTCAGAAGTTTATATCCCAACAGTTTTTCAAGTTCGGCGGTCGCTTTGCCGAATATTTCGAACTGCTTTTCGGTATAATAGTCGAATTCTTTTTCTCCGCTTCCGGCAAGATGTGAAAAGGCAGAACGTGCCATCACAGTATTCTGGCGGTTAAGCGTTTCGGCAAGCTTTTCTATATCTTCGGGCTGGAAACCAAGACGGTGCATGCCGGTATCTATTTTTATATGTACCGGGAAATTTGTTATACCGTATATTTCCGCTTCATGCATAAAGGCGTGAAGGAGTTTGAAACTGTAGATTTCCGGTTCAAGGTCATAAGTGAATATTGTCCTGAATGCTGAAATCTCAGGATTCATCACAATGATCGGGATATGGATACCCTGTTTTCTCAGTTCAGCGCCTTCGTCGGCAACAGCCACGGCAAGATATTCACAACCTGCGTCCTGAAGTGTTTTTGCAAGTTCATAAGAACCGGCACCATAGCCGAATGCCTTTACCATACATACTACTTTTGTCGACGGTTTAAGCAGACTGCGATATATATTATAGTTATGTATCACGGCATCGAGGTTGACTTCAAGGATTGTCTCATGCTGTTTGAGCTCGAGATATTCGGAAATCTGTTCGAAATGATAATTTCTTGCGCCTTTTATCAGAATCAATTCGTTCTGGAGAGAATCGATAAGCGTGGATTTAAGAAAATCCTCAGTGCTGTTGAAAAAATAGCTTTCACATTCGAAAGCCGATCTCATTTCGGAGATATTGTTACCTATCCCTATCACCTTATCGACTCCTTTACGTGAACACAGTTCAGCTATCTTTTTATAAAGAGTACGCGGCAGAAGACCGGTCTGAAGGATATCTGAAATTATAAGTGTATTTTTCTTGTCTTCCGACGAACGTCTGTTCTGGAAATCAAGAGCTATATCGAGTGAATTGATATCGGAATTATATGTATCGTTGATAAGAAGGCAGTTGTTTCTTCCCTCTTTCACCTCAAGACGCATTGCGACGGGTTCAAGAGTCAACATTCTCTGTTCTATGACTTCAGGCAGATAGCCGAAATACAGAAGTACGGCAAGAGATGTAATTGAGTTTTCGATAGATGCTTCTTCGATAAAAGGGATAGTGTATTTGCCCTCGAATCCAAGATATATATACTTTATCGTAGTTGAGTTTTCACCACTTTCAATGCTTTTTATATAAAGCTGTTTGTTTGGGTCTTTTTTCGACCATGAGATCTCTTTAAGAGTAAGACATGCTTCTTCGAATGCGGCGGGAATATTAGGATCATCGCCGTTGTAGATCACTACATCGCAGTTGCGGAAGAGTTTCAGCTTTTCATCAAGCTTTTCTCTTATCGTGCTGAAGTTTTCCTGATGTGTATCACCGATATTTGTAAGTACACCGATTGTAGGTTTGATGATATCCTGAAGATTCTGCATTTCGTCTTTCTGTGAAATACCTGCTTCGAATATACCCAAAGCTGTCTGGTCGGAAAGCTGCCAAACCGACAAAGGGACACCGATCTGCGAATTATAGCTTCGCGGAGAACGGGTGATATATTTATCGGATTGCATAAGCTGATAAAGCCATTCCTTAACGACTGTCTTGCCGTTGCTTCCGGTAATGCCTATGACCGGAATATTATATTTCATACGATGTTCGCGTGAAAGAGTCTGGATAGCTTTAAGAGTATCTTTTACGATAAGGAAATTAGCATCTTTAAGTTCGGCGGGTATCTTATATTTATTTGAAACCACAAAGTTTCTTACTCCCTTGCGGTAAAGATTTTCAATATATTTATGTCCGTCATTCTTAGAGCTGACAATGGCAAAAAAAAGTGTTTCCTCTTCAAATGTGAGAGATCGGCTGTCGGTCAGCAATACACTAATGACGCAGTCTTTAAGGTTCTTGTGTTTAGCTTTTATAACAGAAGCTATTTCTGAAATACTATAGTTCATATAGATCAGTTTAGTAAGATGAATGCAAATGAAACGTCTTCCCCCCTCCTGTCATCAGGATAAAATATATGTAATACTATATGGCAGATAATTCTTGTTTTCTTCTTTGAAATTCTTCAAGGGGAATGTGAAACGAAAAGTAATCATATTTCTTAATTAATGATTCCAACTTAAAGATGTTTTGTGTTAAAAATTCTAAGTATTCAGGAGTATTCGGGTTTTTAGGCCTGTGTGCAAGCGCACGGCTGATTTTCATACACTCTTTAAGAAGATTCCGGGTCTCATTTCCGAAGTAAAAGTCGGAGAATTTTTCACGGATATACTCTATTGCCGATTCCGAAGGATGGAGCATATCGGTGCTATAGAAACGATAATCGCGAAGATCGTCGATAAGGATTTCATAAGCCGGGAAATAGCCCGTGTCCGGGTTAGCGGCACATATTTCGTCGATGGCAAGAAGAAGAGTCGCCTTGCTCAATTGATTGCCGTGAAGGGTATCTTTTATATGACGTATAGGACTTACGGTGAAGATGATTCTCATACCCGGGTTTATCTCTTTCAGCCGTTTTATAAGAGAGTTCCACTGCGATATGATTTCTGAAACGGAAAGTCTTCGTCTTGTAAACATCTTATCTGAAAGTTTATGACAGTTGCCCACTACGGGTTCGCAGTTTTCGTTATCTCCGGTGTTCATACAGTCGAGAAGTTCGCCTGCATTTATATTAAGCGAATATATCCATGAAGTGCCGAAAGTAATGAAGAGATAATCTGTTGTCTTAAGGCGGTCATGCTGCTGAAGTATCTCATTGTTGATATTCTCCAACATGACCTCTTTATCGGTATCAGAATGACGTGAGTGGTAAAAAAAGCTGTTGTATGTTCCGTTACGAAAGAAAAGTTCTTTGTCCGTAAAAGCTTTCTTTTCAATGATATTCATAAGTGTATCTCCCACCGATACAGGATTATACATTATGCCCGAGGGATTGAACCGGACGTCAAATAGACTTTCTTTCAGCCAGTTTCCTATATTTTCTGTAAAACAAGATCCTATCATCAGAATCCTGTCGTTATAACTAATTGAAAAACCGTTGTTGTTTTTTTCCGTTTCGGTTCTGAATATCATTTGGGGATGCTTTATTTTAATAAAAATTGTATCTCTTACAGTTATGAAATCAAATAAGTAGCTATTAATATTTGCAATAAATGCAAACTGTTTGCTAACTTTGAGGCAAAGTTGATTTATCTAAACAAACTTATAAATATTATGTCAAAACCGTTTAAGTTTCAGCCTACTTTTCCTCTTGGAAAAGAAAAAACTGAATATTATAATCTTACAAAAGATTATGTTACTACACAGGAATTCAACGGCAAAAAAATGCTTATTGTTGATCCTAAAGCATTGACAATGCTTGCTCAACACGCGATGAGAGACGTTTCTTTCCTTCTACGTCGCGAACACAACGAAATGGTTGGTAAAATCCTAAGAGATCCTCAGGCATCAGAAAACGACAAATATGTCGCTCTTACTATGCTACGCAATGCTGAAATCGCAGCTAAAGGTCAGCTTCCTGTTTGTCAGGATACAGGTACCGCTATCGTTCTTGGTAAAAAAGGACAGCAGGTATGGACCGGCGGCGGTGATGAAGAAGCTCTTGCCGAAGGTATCTACAATACTTATATAAATGAAAATCTTCGTTATTCTCAGAATGCTGCTATCAACATGTATGACGAAGTTAATACAGGAACTAACCTTCCTGCTCAGATCGACCTTCTTGCCACTGACGGTGATGAATATAAATTCCTTTTTATGGCTAAAGGTGGTGGTTCTGCCAACAAAACATATCTTTATCAGGAAACTAAAGCGGTGATCAACCCTGAAACTCTTGTCCCTTTCCTTGTTGAAAAGATGAAGAGCCTTGGTACTGCTGCTTGTCCTCCTTACCATATCGCTTTCGTTATCGGAGGTACTTCAGCTGAAACCTGTCTTAAGACAGTTAAGCTTGCGTCTGCTAAATATTATGACGAACTACCTACAACAGGTAACGAACTTGGCCGTGCTTTCCGTGATGTAGAGCTTGAAAAAGAACTTCTTGAAAAAGCTTACGAACTTGGTCTTGGTGCACAGTTCGGAGGTAAATATTTCGCTCACGATATCCGTGTGGTACGTCTTTCACGTCATGGTGCATCTTGTCCTATCGCGATGGGTGTATCTTGTTCTGCTGACCGTAACATCAAAGCTAAAATCAATGCTGATGGTCTTTGGATCGAGAAAATGGATGATATGCCTGCAACACTTATCCCTGAAGAACTTCGTAACGCAGGTGAAGGCGACGCGGTGAAAATCGACCTTAACCTTCCGATGGAAGATATCCTTAAGGAACTTACAAAATATCCTGTTGCAACACGTCTTTCTCTTAACGGTACTATCATCGTAGGTCGTGACATCGCTCACGCTAAGATCAAAGAACGTCTTGACAAAGGTCTTGGTATGCCTGAATATCTTAAAAACCACCCTATCTATTACGCAGGACCTGCTAAGACTCCTGCGGGAATGGCATCAGGTTCATTCGGACCTACAACAGCGGGACGTATGGACTCTTATGTTGACCTGTTCCAGTCATTCGGCGGTTCTATGGTAATGATCGCAAAAGGTAACAGAAGCCAGCAGGTGACTGACGCTTGTCACAAACACGGAGGTTTCTACCTTGGTTCTATCGGTGGTCCTGCTGCAATCCTTGCTCAGAACAATATCCGTAAAGTAGAATGTGTAGAGTATCCTGAACTTGGAATGGAAGCTATCTGGAAAATCGAAGTTGTTGATTTCCCTGCGTTCATCCTTGTTGATGATAAAGGCAACGATTTCTTCAAACAGATCAAACCTTCTTGTCCTGGAAAATGCTAATAAGCATTCCTGACCGACAAGACCGGAATATATGACAAAACCGCTCATTCCGCAGAAGTTTCTGCCAGGATGGGCGGTTTTTTTCTTATAATTATATATTTCCGATTTTTAATAATATCTTCCCTGAATTCAGCAACTATAATGGTTATAGCCTGATCCTGTAACAACTGAAGACTTACATCATGACATACGATAAGAAAATTAAATATTTCGAAACCAGAGAAGAGTGGCGGCAATGGCTGAATGGCAACTACGATAAGGCAGATGAAATATGGTTTGTATTTCCTCTTAAATCATCAGATAAAAAAGCTATGCTGTATAATGATGCCGTTGAAGAAGCTCTCTGCTTCGACTGGATTGACAGCACCATAAAACCACTTGATGAAGAAAACAGAATCCAGCGTTTCACTCCCAGAAAACCTAAAAGTCCTTACTCTCAGGCTAACAAGGAAAGACTCAACCGGCTGCTTGAAATGCAGATGATTCATCCTGAATTTGAAAAGAGAATACAGGAAGTCTTATCCGAGCCTTTTATATTTCCCGATGATATAACAACCAAACTGAAAGAGGATAAAACAGTATGGGAAAACTACCTCCAATTTTCTGATTCATATAAAAGAATCAGAATCGCTTATATTGAAGCGGCAAGAAAACGTCCTGAAGAATTTGAAAAACGTTTAAGCAACTTTATCAGTAAAACCGGAGAGAACAAAATGATAAAAGGGTTCGGTGGGATTGAGAAATATTATTAGTGTAAATTAAGACTATTATTATATGAATAAGATTTCAGTTACTATTATCATATTGGTAATTGCGTTTTTAGCAGTAGCCGGATGCTCAATGTTATTTAGCATTGTAGATACTCTTAATAAGAATTACTACAAGTATGCCAATCCATTTGGTGATATTGAAAAAAAATTCACACCTCCTGGAGCATATGATGTGTCCTATATAGAGTTTAAATCAGATAATCCTACATATGCTAAATACGAAATTTGGTATCCGTCCGAAATGGGAGAAAATAGAGTTAAATATCCACTTGTTATCATGGCAAATGGTACAGGTATAAAAGCGTCAAAATACAAAGAGGTTTTTGAGCATCTTGCTTCCTGGGGATTAATCGTAGTAGGAAATGAAGACAAAAACTCTCGTACAGGAGCATCCTCTGCAGCCACTCTTGACTATTTATTAGAACTTAACAATGATATAACCAGTATTTTTTACGAAAAGATAGATACCACAAACATCGGAATCGGAGGACATTCTCAAGGCGGTGTAGGAGCTGTCAATGCAGTAACCTCTCAATATAATGGTAAAATGTATAAAGCCATTTTTTTGGCAAGCACTACTTCTCCGGCTTTAGCTAATCCGAATGTTTTGGGCGCAGATTGGTGCTATGATATGTCAAAAATATCGATACCTTGCTTTATGGTAGCCGGAACCGGATTTTTCGATGCTGGTAATGCTATTGATAAAAGTATAACTGAGGGTCAAGGTATTTCTCCTCTATGGGCTTTGAATGAAAACTATAATTCCATTTCCGATTCTGTAGATAAGGTCATGGCTCGCCTGTCAAATAAAGACCATGGTGATTTGCTTCGTGGGGCAGATGCATATATGACGGCATGGTTTATGTATTATTTACGTGGTGATATTGATGCAGAAAAGATCTTCTTTGTAGAAAACGCAGAAATTCTAAATAACGAAAATTGGCAGGATATCCGCGCTAATAAATCAAAAATTCAAAATAACATTCAATAAGTTGGCGAATAGAGGGTAAAATAGACTATATAACTTTATATAGCAAATGCATATACCGAAAATTAAATCAAAAAGATGTTCACAAAATACGATCTCAAGGTCTCGGGGATATTAGATTTTTCATGTATAGACGTACTATGTCATATACGAAATTGGAAATCCAGACAATCTATTTATCTGGTAATCCGGAGACAGAACTTCCGGAAACAAAAAAAGAGCTGCATTACTGCAACTCTTTCTTATGTGGTGCCACCAGGAATCGAACCG
>CAMTON010000107.1 GCA_947074105.1 uncultured Bacteroidales bacterium | reverse complement strand
GTAAGAGCATAGTTTACGTAAGTCGAATATGCATCATGATAGAAAGAGGTAATTTCACTCTGATTAGAGAAATGAGTCAGGAATCCTGAGATCTTACCTTTAAGATTCTTATAGGAGAATTTATAGGAAGCGTCGACAGAGTAAACGATTTCACTTTTCAGATTAGGAATAAGCTTATCTTTAATCTTAGGAGAAAGGTATGCCTCTCCAAAATAAGGAGCTTTACTTTCTGTCATAAAGTTTACGCTGAAGAAATTGCGACCGTCAAGTTTATAAGTTCCTCCGACTTTTAAACCTCCGTTTATAAACTGGCTCTTTTCACCTCTTCCGTAAGAATTTTCAGGAGCACGCCCGTTTCTCATTCGGCCCTGTCGGAAAAAAGAATAGTTTTTAATAAACAGTCCGTGATAAAGTTCCCAATGAGGAAGATTGATTGTATTCTGAAGCCATGTTGAGGTTACTATATTAAATATAGAATAACTGTAACCGAATTTATCGTCGACTTTAGCTTTCTGATTAGGATTATTTAGATTATTCTGAAGCATATCAGGATTGTCAGGAAAATCCCGTTCTGCAAACTGGTCGATATCAAGCCAGAAAGTTCCTCCAAGAAGATCATCTACGGTTTTATAGAAATCAGCTTTTGTCCACTTGAAACTTATTCCGCCCTGAAGGTTCATATACTGATTTATTTCTGTATTTACTGTTGAAGCAAACATCAGGTTCGTCTGATTTGAATGTCTTTTCTCCACCATATATGAAGAACCTTTATCTGTTCCCTGTGTCTGATTTTCGTAGTTGTTAAGATGATTAACCTGATAGAATGAATCCCAGTCAATTTGTCGGAAGTCTACATTATGTTCCCATTGATCGGTATAATAGGCAACAAGTGTCGGATCAGAAAAATAACTTGGCAGACGGCGGTAATAATCAGGACGTGGATCAGCTGTATTATACCAGTTAAGCGCTGTGGAAGAATATGCAGAATAACGGAAACCTACTCCTGTATTTACCGTTGTATTCTTAAATGGTTTCCAGTACCAGTTTGCAGTGACAGTAGGATCAAAACTTTCTGCTACACGTGCATTACGTTTTTTTCCGTTCTGATATCCCCAGTTCGGATTATACAGATTATCATCAACAAGCTGATAACATTCTTCAAAAGTTGCGGCAGCCTGTCCTCGCTGAGTCGGAGCGGCAAACGCAGTAAAAGAAAAAATATTTTTCTCATTATATACCTTATCGGCCGAGAAGAATAAACCGTATGAACGGTAAAAAGTACCCGGTACTATACCTTCATGTGCATATCTCAGGATTGCAGAAGCAGTCATGGCCCATCCGTTAGGTTTAAGACCTGTCGAATAAGTTACCATAGCTCTCCAGTTATAGTTTCTGTTAGTATAACCGGCTCCTGCTCTGAGTCCGGGAGCATATTTTGAAGCTAATGTCTGAATATTTGTTGCACCACCGATATCTCCCAGGGAGAAATCTGCAGCATCCATGCCCGTAACGGCATCCTTATTTCTGAAAGCATTATTCATCCCTCCGAGAGAAGAGAAATTAAAGCGGCCTCTTGCCGGGTCATTAAAGTTCAACCCGTTGATATATACGTCAGTATATCTTGTATCGTAACCTCTGTATCTGAAACGTGCTACACCGAAAGCAAATCCCGATATCTTAGCATATATATCATCGGCCGAGCCGGCAAGATTTCCAATAGTCTGATTAGATCCTGATTCATCGTCAAAAAGATCTTCATCAAATGTTATAAGACCGTCTTCATCATCAGCATATGGATTAATACCAACAGAAAGGCGTATCACTCCGAGATTCAGATTTGTATCTTTATTTATTATCATGGTTTTGGCATATGTACCGTAACCCGGTGCAGAAATGACAATCTGCTGTGTCCCTGAAGGAATATCATTAATATAGAAGTCACCTTTACTGTTAGTATAACCGACAATAGTACTTCCCTCTACAGTTATCTGGGCATTAGGAATAGCCTGTCCTGACATCGCATCAATCACAGTACCACTGATTGTGGTCTCTCTGGAGGTAGTTGTCATGGATTCGGTAATAACGGCCTGCTTTTCTTTGGCTGAGCTCAGCACAATATTTTTGTCATTTTCTCCGGATTTGATTCTTTTATAAGAATCATCGCCATCTTTATCTGTAGCCATAACAGAGACTGCAGATAAAGAGAAAATAAGTAAAAGAGTAAATTTAGTCATCCGGCATTTCTTTGGTTTATTAAGAGTTAAGACTTCGTTATCAGACACCTGATAACGTCTGAGTTTCACAATTTCATTACGCAATGACTCATTGAGAATGAAGAGTTTCCTGATAAATCGCTTAGCTTCCATCTTTTTTAATATCATCTCAATTTATTTAGGGTTTTTAATTATATCTCCTGGCAAAATCAATTCAAATAATAATATTCTGAACAAGAACTTAATGTTGATGTTTACAGATAAAACGACATTAATTATTTATGGTTCAGTTTGCTTTAGTGATTATCTTTTAATGTTGTTTTGAATAGAAAAACTAAGCGTGTTTACAGATTTTAAAATGATTGAATAATGAAAAAATTCTTTTTACCTCTACTTGTTTTCTTTTCATTATTACCGGCGGTAAATGCACAGAAAGCTCAGAAAGCAGTTTATGGAGTGGCTTTTTATAATCTGGAGAATTTGTTTGATACCATTAATAATAATGGTAAATATGATATTGAATTCTCCCCTCAGGGATCAAGGCAGTGGGATGGCAAAAAATACTGGCAGAAACAGTATAATATGGCTTATGCCATTTCTCAGATGGCAAACAAATTCATTCCCGACGGTCCTGCAATTGTGGGAATATGCGAAATCGAGAATGTGGATGTTATTAAGGACCTTGTAAATATGGCTCCGATAAAACATCATAAATATAAAATAGTACACTATGATTCTCCTGATAAACGCGGAGTGGATGTGGGAATGATTTATAATCCTAAGTTCTTCAAAGTGCTCCACTCAAACAGTCACCGGCTTACTTTGGAGGACAGGCCGTCATTTAAGACAAGGGATCAGCTTGTTGTGACAGGACTTCTCGGAGGTGTCAAGATAAGTGTAATTGTCAATCACTGGCCCTCACGCCTTGGAGGTGAAAGAGCATCCAGCTTCCTTAGAGAAGCTGCCGCAGCACTTACAAAACATATAGCAGATTCTCTTTTTGCTGAAGACCCTAATGCCGGAGTGATAATTATGGGTGACCTGAATGATGATCCGGATAATAAAAGTGTGAAGGATGTAATCGGTGCAAAGAAAAAAATAAGTGAAGTTCCGGTAAACGGATTCTATAATCCGTTCTGGTCACTTCTAGATAAGGGAATAGGTTCTCTTGCTTATGACGGAAAATGGAATCTTTTCGATCAGATTCTTGTTTCTCAGAATTTGCTGGATGGTCAGAGTAAATTAAAATACTGGAGAGCGGAAGTCTTTAATTTTGCATTCTTAACCAACCGTTCAGGCGATTATAAGGGATATCCTTTCCGTACTTTTGCCGGCGGAGTATTCCTCAACGGTTATAGTGACCACTTCCCGACTATTGTCTATCTGACTAAAGGTATTGATGGCAATACAATACAGAGTGAAGAGTGATATTTATAATAATATTGTGATCTGATGATGATGATGATTATCCATTTTCAGGAAGGGATGATTATAAAAAAAGCTTTCAGTGTCTTACTGAAAGCTTTTACTTGTTTATATAATATTTATCAGAATAATGTTGGTGACTGCATTTCTACTTTTTCAATTTTCCCTAACTCCACATACCATAGATATCCTTCCTGGTTCTTATATCCCATATACCATAACTGATTAAGATAACCGGCTACCTGTTTCTTATATGATGCAGAGATTTTATTTCCGAATTTATAATCTATAACCGTAACCTTGCCATTATTCATTATTATTCTGTCAGGACGCAGAACATTGCCGTCCGGAAGAAGTATCTCCCGTTCATTCATTACAGTTATTTCGGGATCAAACCATGCAGAAACTTTCGGATCAGAAATCAATTTATAAAGATTCTCCGTTATTACAACAGCCTGTTCCGAATTTATTATTCCCGACCGAAGAGATTCAGATACCGCATCTTCTACTTCATCGGATGTTGAAATTTTTGAAAGTATATCATGCATTACTGTCCCATACATTCTTTCTTTTCCTTCATTGAAACGGCCTTTTCCAAACAGACGTAACTGTATTCGCTTTGCCGGATCTTCAGAGAAGTAATCTGCTGAAACTATATCAGATCTTTTATTATTATTTTTCTCACATTCATACCAGTCTCCTATCTCAAGAACAGACGAATTAATATCAAAAGCATCCTTAAGATTTACGAAAGTGGGATGATATTCTTCCTGTTTTACTTCATATTTTTCTTCTGCCCATTCAAAAGCACTATAAAGCAGAGATGAAATATCATTTAATCTTTCCGGATTTTTTTCTTTAGGAGCCATAATGATAAGTTCATTTTTTGCTCTTGTAAATGCAACATATGCAATATTAAGATTATCAATAAATGCACTTAGCTTTTCCTTAAAATAATCCTCTTTATAGATAGAATTCTGCATTGCTTTACCATATTTTATTGGTACTACAGGAAGAATATTAAACGGTTCTACAGATGGTCGACACCATATCAGATTTGACTTAAATGGCTCATGGTCAATTTTCCAGTTCGCAAAAGGAATTATCACAGAATCAAAACCAAGTCCTTTGGATTTATGAATTGTTATAATCTTTATCGCATCCTGTTCATCCGGTGATGATATAGCTTTCTTACAACCGCTTTCATCCCACCATATGAGGAACGAGGAAAGATCGGCACTGTTGGTATTACAGAATTCAATAACTAAATCTTGAAATGACTGGAGAAAAAGATTATCAAGACTTACATCTTGAGGCTTTATTATATTGATAATAGCTTCCGTCAATTCAAAAAGAGAGAGTGATCTTAACTCTGGAATCTTGTCATAAAGTTTTGATTTTATCTCATTACCTTTTTCTTCACCATTGAAATAATCGTTTAACGCCTTTTCGGGATTTTTTGAACCGGCAGCCACAGATATATTGTATTCTGCGATAAAACTGTTTATTCTTTCTTTATCATTGAAAAGAAAGCGCATAAAACTAATTACAGCTTCTATGATTTTTGCCTGACCTATAAAAAGAGAATCATTTGAAATTATATCATATCTGTATTTAGAATCAGGATTTTCTTCCTTGTATTTAAGAAGTTTCTTTGCTATGAGTGCACCTTCTTTTGAGTTTCTTACAAGGATTGCAATATCTTTAAGAGAAGTACCTTTTGCCTGCATCGTTTCTATTACAGAAGGAAGAAGTTCAAGAACATTTTCTTCATAATCCGCCTTATTTTCTGCATCAAGAAATTCAATCCTTACATGTCCTTCTTTATTTTTCTTCGCAGGTGAAACCTCCTGCGCTATATCAGAGTAAGCCTTAACAATCGTATCATTGTCGCTTATTTCTGTTTCTGTTCTGAATTTATTCTGCAGCAACTCTGCAGCAACTGTAAAAAATGAATTATTAAATTCTACAATTGCACGGCAACTTCTCCAGTTTACTCCCAGAACGCGGTCTTCCCTCATTCCGGTATTGAAGTTTCTTATTTCGGAATGAAGAAGATTCCAGTCTGAATTTCTCCATCTGTAAATACTCTGCTTTATATCTCCCACAATCAGATTATCATACATCTGAGAAACAGAATCATTAATAAGCGGCTTAAAATTATCCCACTGCATTCCTGAAGTATCCTGAAACTCATCAATCATAAAATTATGAAGAAAGTATCCTGTCTTTTCATAAATGAAAGGATTATCTTTTCCGTCTATGATTTTGTTTAGAAGTTCAGAAGTGTCACTTATGAGCATTACATTATTCTCTCTTCCGTAATCTCTCATTCTTATGTCAATATCGGAAAGGATACCAAGTGTATAGAGATATCTTAAAGTTGCTGTGGAACTATTGTATATTTCTGTTTTTTCAAAGAGATTTAATGCATAATTTACAAGTTCGTTAAGCCCCGCACTATAAGCCGAATTAATTGAAAAAAGCAGTTCGTCACTTATTTTTTTTGCTGTCCAGTTTTCTGGTCCTTCTGCTAATTTCCTAAAAGTAGGAGTTGGTTCTTTTATTTCTCCGTCCTTCCATTTAACGAAATAATTAAAAGGAGAATTTTTACCACCTTTAAAATCCGAAGGTGCAAGACTGTAGTTTCCCATTATCGAACAAGCCTGTTCTCCGATCTCTCTAAGGACAGATTCGAAATCCGTTTTTATCTCTTTTAATTTCTCTATATAATCTTTGAAATTCTTTTTGTCAGAAGAAAACCGGCGTATTTCCTCACTAAATCTTTTATAATCTTCTTTATTGATCTCCCTTGCAAGGGAAAAAAGATCCTTTCTTATATTCCAGTTTTTACCATTATCTATATTGTCTTCTGCAAACATGATAAGCCATTCAAGCAGCTGCTTATTATCAGGTTTATCAAGTTCATTGATAAGATTATCAATCGCTTCATTTACAACTTTATCTGTATCAAGTTCAACATTAAAACCGCCCTGCATTCCGAGTTCTCTTGAGAAAGCACGTGTAGTCTGTTGAAAAAAAGTATCAATTGTACTTACGTTAAACCCTGAATAATTATGAAGAATATCTATAAGTATCTGTTTAGCTTTTTCCCTTATCTCAGAGCTGCTCAGTCCGAAATTATTCTTTAACTGATTCGTATAATCTGATTTCTCTGTATCCGTAGCCAGCAAATGAAGCTGAGTTATGATACGATGTTTCATCTCTTCCGTAGCTTTATTGGTAAAAGTCACGGCAAGAATATTTCTGAACGAATTATCCTCGGTAAAAAGCATTTTTATATATGTCCCCGTAAGCAGATGAGTCTTTCCTGATCCGGCGGAGGCACGATAAACTGTAAGCATTCTTATTTTTCCTGTTTATTAAAATATTTATCCAAAACATGTTTTGCAGCTCTGAAAGAACTTGTCTCATGGGAGAGAATCTCTTTTTCTTTTATTTTAAGCATTTCTCCAATTTCCGGATTGTTGAAGAAACTCTCTTTAAGCTGCTCCTCAATTGTCTGATACATCCAGTATTTTGCTTGTGTTGCTCTCTTAAAATCAAAATATCCGTTTCCTTTAACAAACTCTTCGTATCGATCGATAAGATCAAATATCTCCTCTATACCAAGCCCGTAATATCCGGAATATGTCAGGACTTCCGGCTCCCAACCTGAATCAGGCTTAGGAAAAAGACGCAATGCATTTCTGAACTGCGATGCGGCAAAAAGAGCTTTATCAACATTATTTCCGTCAGCTTTATTAATGACGATTGCATCAGCCATTTCCATTATGCCTCTTTTTATACCCTGTAATTCATCACCTGTTCCTGCAAGCTGAATAAGAAGAAAAAAATCGACCATCGAATGTACTGCAGTTTCTGACTGTCCGACACCTACCGTCTCTACAAATATCTTATTAAAGCCGGCTGCTTCACATAAAATTATTGTTTCTCTTGTTTTTCTTGCTACTCCTCCCAGCGAACCCGCAGACGGAGAAGGACGAATGAAAACATTCTGTTGTGTAGAGAGGCGTTCCATCCTTGTTTTATCACCAAGAATACTGCCTTTGCTTCTTTCACTGCTTGGATCAATAGCAAGAATAGCCAGTTTGTTTTTTGTATCTTTAAGAAGATGCATTCCGAAACTGTCTATAGATGTACTTTTTCCGGCTCCCGGCACTCCTGTTATTCCGATACGAAATGAATTGCCTGAATACGGCAATACTTTTTCCACTATTTCCTGAGCAATTACATAATGTTCCGGAAGAGTACTCTCTATAAGAGTTACAGCTTGTCCGAGAATTGTTATATCTCCGCGAAGTATTCCCTCAACATATTCATCGACCGTCAGTATTCTTTTTTTTGCTCTTATTCTTGATTTGAAATAAGGATTTACCGAAGGCAATGACTCCACTCCTTTATTTACTGTAAGAGCTTTATATTTGTCGTCATTTTCTATATGTTTCATAGGAAATCTTCTTTTAATTTATTGTTATATAACTCCGTACACTGACTATTCTTTTATTTTGTGTCACGGAATTCGATTGGCATAAATATAATAAATATAACATTTGAAGAGATGATTACTCTCATATAAAATAAAGAAGAGCCGTTTCTCTTCAAAAACGGCTCTTCTTTATTTATTAATATTTTTATTTTGTAAATGCCCTAACCTTAACTACCTGAATTGAATTTGCAGGATCATTTGTTATGATAGTGATATTACTGTTCATAATTTTTGATTTCGATGTCGAAGGATCACAGGAAATTACGATTTTAGTTTTTTCACCCGGTTTTAGTTTTGTATTATTTGCAATAATACCATATATAGCATTTGAAGTCTTTATATCTCTTATTATAAGATCCGACTTACCAGTATTTTCTATCTCAATGTCTTTTGTGAATTTAGCATTCACTTCACCCAAGCTTACTACGGAAGACGAAAGCGTAATTTCAGGAGCATTGTTCTTATCCTTATCTGTCATTATAGAGAAATCTTCCTTTATATCTGCTGTAAAGGAGATCTGATTTGCTGTATTCTTCTGTCTGTTTATAAGTACGGAAAAATCACCTTTTATAACACCCCACTCTTTACATTTGTCAGGATGAATAGTTGTCACAATCTGACCTTCGCCTTTTGCAGGAAGAGGGTTAGGCTCCATTGTTGCATTTATATATCTTGGAAGATCAGCGAATGAAACACTTATCGGTTTATTCGTAGGATTATATACTCCTATGATTTCTGATTTGCTCTTTGTATTGAATACATCAAGAAACGATATATGTTTTGCTTTTAGCTTTAACTCACCTATTTCTCTTGAGTAAACTTCTTCCGGTGTTGCATCTTTGGGATTTACTACTCCTTTAATAATAAGAGTTGTCTTTTCCGGTTCAGTATTGGCATAAACATATACCGATTTCTGAAACTGGCCCGGACGCCCTTTTGCATTATATGTTACTTTTATCACTCCGCTTTTACCAGGTGATATCGGTTCCTTTGGATATTCAGGAGTAGTACATCCACATGAAGCGGCAGTCCTTGTTATCACAAGCGGCATGTTTCCTTCATTTGTGAAATTAAATTCCGTAGTCACTTTCCCTTCAGCTTCATCAAATGTTCCGAAATCATGAGTGGAATTCTCGAATTTAAGGATTGGTTTTTTGTCATTCTGAGCGCAAAGTGATGCTGCAAAGATTGTAATGAACAATAATGATAATATCTTTTTCATATCTATTAAATCAGATTTGATTGATTAATGTTCTTCTTTAATTTGTCTTTTCCGGTTTCTGATAAGCGTGTAACTTATATGAAATAACGGTATCTACACTAATTTGTTTATTGAAGAACAAAAGTATAGAATCTTTTAATATTTAAACAGTAAAAAACTAAAAACCAAATCAATAAAAACAAAAAAAGAGGATCTCCGTTAGGAAATCCTCTTTTTGATGTATCTAAGAATGATTAATTATTCTTTTCTACTGAAGAGTAGTTGATTTTCAAGGCCTGAGCATCACGTAATGCCTGCTTAATGTCAGACACGATACCCATCTGAGTTTCTCTGTCCACTTTTAGAGACACCTGCATATAACCCTGGTCTTCTTCTTTCATATTCGCACGTTCCTGAGTGATGTAATCCTGAACCTCAGCAACTTCAATGAATTTATCATTCAACTGAATACGACTTTCTGTTCCCATACGCTTCGCGAATCTCTCAGACGGCTTACCCACATACAAAACTGTTACAAGAGATTTCTTTTCAAGTTTTGTAAGCTCAGTTGCCTGAGGTGCACGGAATTGTACCATTACTTCTGTTTCACGCATTGTTGTTGTCATCATGAAAAAGAAAAGTAGGGTAAAAATAAGGTCAGGAAGAGAAGAGGTATTTAGTTCCGGCATCTCGCGGCTGCCGCTCTTATTAAATTTTCCCATTATTTTTTTCCGTATTTCTTAGGTTCAGCTTCTGAAATATTCTGAGGATAAACAGTTCTGATAGCTTTTTGCTCATCTTCAGACAGTTCGCTGTACGATTTTTTAAACTTAGATTTTGCTAACTCTTCACGAAGTTCGTTATATCCCGCTACAAGCTCGTTCTGTACTTCAATATATTTCTGATACTGAGTATTACGGTCATTCTGCAATGATACTACGTGGAACTTCGTAACCGGCACTAATCCGAAGAATTCTACTTCTGTAGGAACTCTTTCAGGAAGATTCGCTAAATCTTCTTTATTTGCTACGAACTCCTTAACAGCTCCTCTCAACTCAGTGATATCCATTGGTTCTCCACCAACAAGAAGTTCATTGTTTGAGTTGATCAAAACCTCAAGAATATTACGTTTCTTGATATCCTGCTCATTGTCCTGCTGATCTGGCGGGATTGGAGGAGGAAGACGTCTTAAAAGACCCTTATCTGTATCCATCGATGTTGTGATCAGGAAGAAGATAAGTAGCAAGAACGCGATATCCGCACTGGAACTGGAGTTCACCTGAGGTACTTTTTTCTTTTTTCTTGCCATAATGTTTTGTTTTTTCCCGGTTAGGGTTAATTAGTTTCTGATTACTTTATACAGACTGAATCCGCAGATTGAAAGGATAGCAGCAAACAACAGGAATCCTGAAGAGTATAACCACATATCTGTAAGTTTCAACCAGAAATAAACATTATCAGCTCCGTCATATGCAGGAAGATTCAATGGCTCTCCGCTACCGCATACCCACGAAATAATAAGAAGTGCAGCGAAAAGACCTAACATCAAAACGCTTGTTAAAGCTTCTTTCGGATTTGTCACCAATGAGCTTCCGAACTGAAATACTGCGAAGCAGAAAGTCAGGATTACTCCGGCAATAACATAAACGAAAGCAGTATTCAATACCAATCCTGTGTAGATCGGTTCAACGAATTCTGAGTCCTCTGTTCCTGGAACATCACCTCCGAAGTAGAACATTGCGAATGCAAATAGCGCAAATAACATCAGAGCATAAAGAATCCAAGAAGTATATTTACTTAGATGTTGCATGATTTATTATTTTTTAAATTTAAGGCTGTATTTGATTGCTGCGTCAAGGAAAGAGATTGAAGAATCTTCCATCTCGTTAAGGATTGATTCTACTTTTGCAAGGATGTAGTTGTAGAACATCTGAAGAATCAAAGCAACGATCAAACCACCTACTGTTGTAAT
>CAMTON010000106.1 GCA_947074105.1 uncultured Bacteroidales bacterium | reverse complement strand
CACCGAAGAAAAATATCGCATCTCATCTATGCTTGATGAGCTGGGAATGGAAGAGGTGGAAATAGGGACACCGGCCATTTCTGAAGATGAAAGAGATAATATAAAATTTCTCTGTAACAGCGGATTCAGATTCAAAACTTTGTGCTGGAGCAGGGCCGTGAAAAGTGATATCGATATAGCGGCAACGACAGGATGTAATGGTGTTCATATATCTTTTCCTGTTTCGGATCTTATGCTGAATCTTATGAATAAACCACGTCAGTGGGTACTTGACAGTGTTGTATCTATGGCAAGATATGCTGCTGATAAATTTGAATATGTTTCTGTCGGGGCTCAGGATGCTTCACGTGCGGACCTGAATTTCCTTAAAGATTTCATCTATCATTCTGTAGCAGTCGGTGTTCCCCGAATACGTATAGCCGATACTGTAGGAATAATGAATCCGATGTCGGTAGCCGCTCTTTTTGAGGATCTGAAAGGATTGTTTCCG
Source organism: uncultured Bacteroidales bacterium (assembly GCA_947074105.1). Classification (GTDB taxonomy): domain Bacteria; phylum Bacteroidota; class Bacteroidia; order Bacteroidales; family JAUNSR01; genus JAUNSR01. Next base: position 10,885 of record CAMTON010000106.1, on the reverse strand, counting down.
AAAACAAATCTGGAATTCCACGCACATAATGATCTTGGTATGGCAACAGCCAATGCTGTTTCCGCATTTATATATGGAGCGGATACTCTGAGTGTGACGGTAAACGGTATAGGGGAGAGAGCGGGTAACGTACCGATTGAAGAACTTGCCATGGCTCTTAAACTCAGTGTAGGCTATGAGCCGGAACTTAAGACAAGATGTTTCAGTAAACTCTGCAAATATGTTGAGGAAGCTTCAGGCCGTATGATTCCGGAAGCCAAACCTATAACCGGAAAAATGGTTCTGTGTCATGAATCGGGAATTCATACCAATTTTATAATAAAAGACAGAAGTTCGTATCAGATCATCAAACCTGAAGATATAGGTGCCGAACAGCCAGAATTCATATTCGGTAAACACAGCGGCAGTAACGCTATAAATTCATTTCTTGCTAAAAACGGGCTTTTTGTTTCGCCGTCTCAGAGTGAGAGCATATTATATCAGGTCAAAAAACTTTCGCAGTATCGAAAAAATGCAGTTACGGAAAATGAGATAATAAACTTTTATAATCATCTGAGATAAAAAAAATTTAATGTCCGATATCTGTTTTTCTGATAACGTATTTTCCGGATTTCATATTTGATCTGATGACCGGATATTAATTAAAGAGATTGCAAAACTATTAAAAAATGATGTTATGATAGGAAGCGGTGATTTTTTGCAGACCATGGCCACGACAGGCAATCTTGCATTATGGACGACAGTGATTTTGCTTATAATAGGTCTTCCCGTAGCCTATTTTCTTGCTTATGGCGATTTTAAGGGAAAAAGTGCCGTTGAGGCACTTATATGCATGCCGATGGTATTGCCTCCTACGGTACTCGGATTCTATATTCTTCTTGCTTACAGTCCGCAAAACGGATTCGGGGCATTTCTTGAGCGTTATTTCGATCTTCGTCTTGCTTTTTCATTTACCGGAGTGCTTATCGCAAGTGTGATATGCTCGATGCCGTTTATGATTCAGCCATTACAGAATGGGCTGGCTTTGCTGCCGTCGAGCTACAGAGAGGCATCATACACGATGGGTAAAAGTAAGATTGTCACCTTTTTCAGAGTTCTTTTGCCGAATATAAAAGGCAGTATAATAACTGCTATAGCTATGACTTTTGCTCATTGTATGGGTGAATTCGGGATAGTATTGATGGTGGGTGGTAATATGCCGGGAAATACGAGAGTGGCATCTATCGCACTTTATGATGAAGTTCAGTCACTTAATTATGAAGCTGCCAATCAATATGCCGTATTGATGTTTGTCGTTTCTTTTATTGCACTTACCGTGATTTACAGTATAAACAAGTCACGACGGATATGATTTATATTAAAAACATTCGCAGGTAAAAATACGTAACGGTTAATAATTGAGTGATATGAAAAGTCTGAAAATGGATGTGAAAAAGAAAATGCATACTACTGAAGGAGAGAAGTATCTGGAATTCACGGAAGAGATTTCTCAGGGTGATTTTATTTGCCTTGTCGGTCATTCCGGTTGCGGGAAAAGCACTTTGCTCCGTATGCTTGCCGGACTTACAAAACCCGATGTGGGAAAGATCAGTTATGGCGATGAGATATGGTATGAAGATGTTTCGGGGAAAAATCTCGAACCGCAGAAACGTCATATTGCCTATATGTTTCAGGATTTCGCTTTATTTCCTAATATGAGTGTGGAGGAGAATATCATGTTTGCTCAGAGTAAGCCGGATAAAGATACGGTGGAAGAGCTGATTAACATTTTCGGGCTCAATAATCTTGAAAAGGTAAAACCGGGGAAATTATCCGGAGGACAGAAACAACGTGTCGCACTTGCCCGTGCTCTTGCTTCAAGACCCTCAATACTTCTTCTGGATGAGCCGCTGTCTGCTATTGACTGGCATATGCGTCCCGCACTTCAGGACGAGATAATGAAAGCGCATAAATATCTGGGGGGAATAAGTATAATGGTTACTCATGATCAGATGGAAGCGAATAAGATGGGAGACAGAATCATTACATTATAGAAAGAATTGGGATTATGAAAGTGATTATACCGGTTAAAGATAAAATGAAAATTGCTTCGGGTTTCAATGCGACACCTGAAGTTTGTGTTTATGATATGGATAAAGAGGTGTCGGATGGGGCTGAATTCAAAAACTGGAAAGAGATAATTCCTCCCGGTTCAAAAATAACACTGCGTTTGAAGCAGGAAGATATAAGGGCTGTCCTTACATCAGAAATGCAGCTTCTTGCTCTTAATCTTTTCAGAGATAATGGAATCGATGTGTTTAAAAGTGAAGGAGATGATCTTAATTATAACCTTGATCTTTTAAAAAAAGGGTCTCTTAAATATTATTCTTCTGAACTTGCTCTGGAGAACAGCAGTATATGTGGCGGAAGCTGCGAAGACTGTTCGACAGATGACAAATGTAAATAGGGAGGCGATTAAAGGATTCCTGTGATTTTATATATGGATAATCTTGAATAAAAGAACATAGACAGCAGCGCTGATGAAGATAGTGAGCATCATGATCTTTACTGCCTTTGCGCTTAACTTCATTGCTATTTTTGCACTTAACCAGGCTCCAAGGAAGCTTCCGACTCCTATTATGCTTCCGTCAACAAAGGCCACCTGATGGTGAATTATGAAGATGACAAGAGCTATAGGCGTCATTATGCAGTTAAGAAAGAGTTTTGTTGCGTTGGCGCTTATGAAACCAAGTTTCATTTTCCATGTAAGAATTGCATACCATATCAGAGTGGAGCCGACCTGGATAAAACCGGCATAAACACCAATGATAAGGAATATGATAAAAGTGAAGATTCCGATTTTCTTATGTGGAGCGGAAGATTCGGTTTTTTCTTCTTTTTCCGGATTGCATTTGACTACAGGCGGTTTCAAAATGATATAAACCGTCATTGCTATAAGAAGAATAAGAATAACGATACTTAAAAGCATCTGGCTCAGTTTGCTTGCAAACATTGCACCTGCTGCAGCTCCCAGTATTGTCGGTATTCCTAAGATCAAAGCTGTCCTGACGGGGAGCTTTTTTGCTTTTAAAAACTTTATTATACCTGCAATATCCTGAAAAAGTATTGATATACGGTTGGTCCCGTTGGCAAGAGCTGCAGGCATCCCGAATCCCATCAGTAAAGGGAGAGTAATCATAGATCCGCCTCCTGCTATAACATTTATAAATCCGGAAAAACAGCCTACAAGAAATAAAAGGAAGTATTTAAGTATTTCGTCAAAAATATCCATTCATGTTTTTCGAATATAACACGGGGAATTAATGAATGTTTACATTTTAATGAGCATATGTTTTTAAGACCGGACATTTCTTTTTTATACCAATCCGTATTTTTCGAGTAAGAATGAAGCGTTCATATTATGAGATACTCCTTTGCGGAGTTTGTAATCATAAGTAAGGTCATTGTTATTATATTCCACTTCAAAACAAATATTTGAAACATTGTCAGGATAACTTGTTTCAAGCTCTCCGAGTTCCAGGTCATGTGTCGCTATTACTCCTGTTGTCGGAAGTGAAAACAGTTTGATAAGAAAACGGCGTGATCCGTTCAGTTTATCATGAGAGTTGGTTCCTTTCAGAATTTCATCAAGAATTACGAATATAGGCTGCTGCCGTTCTACAATGTCAAGAAGAGATTTAAGACGTAATATTTCGGCATGAAAATAAGATGTTCCGGAAGAAAGGTTATCAGATGTGCGCATACTTGTGAAAAGCATCATTGGCGTAAATTTAAATGAAGATGCTGATACAACGCTTCCTGAGAGGGCAAGAACGAGATTTATACCTACTGCGCGAAGGAATGTACTTTTGCCCGACATGTTTGCTCCCGTAACCAGATAGAACTGATGAAGATGTCTTATATCGAAATCATTGGCAACAGGATTTTTGAAGAAAAGAAGCGGATGTATAAGGTCGCGTGATTCAAGAATTTCTGAATTATCAGGAACGGGAAATGTAAAGGAGGGATTATTGTATTTATAAAAAGCAAAACTTATAAGAGTCTCAAGTTCGCTTACCGAGTTTTTCCAGTCGTTGACCGATTCTATATTTTTCTTTTTCCATCGGTCAAGTCTCATCATTGTATGAAGGTCTCTCATATATGCTCCGTTAAGCAAAACATTTGCAAGAAGATTACCACGGTTGTTGAGAGCTTCGACAATGGATTTGAGATCACGGAAAGCCTTTTCAGAGTTGTTTTCTCCATAAAGCCGCTGTTGTATATTTTTCAGGTCGCGGCTTTTGTAATCTTTTTTGCAGAAAATTGATATCGGGAAAAGATAATTGCCGAATCCGTTTATAAAAGAATCGAGAGAATTATGAGATTTGCTTATTCTGGAATTATACCCTAAAGTAATTGAAAGCTGAATGACAAACAGCGTTCCTGCCCATGTATAAAGTGAATTATAGAATAAGCCGGCTACAAACATAGAACAGGTTATAATATTTAGGGCGAAGATTCCGTATTTAATAAAATCATTGGTGAAGAAAAGAGGAGCGTTTTTCCATTGTTCTATTTTTTCATCTTCAACTTTTGTAACAGGATGATTTTTCATTGTCGCTCTTAAGGAAAGGCACAGATCGATATTGGCCGATAGTTCGGAAACTGCTGCCTGTCGTTCAGTTATATTCGTATGATCGAGTTCCGGATTAAGAAAGACATTGGCAAGAAAATCTCTGCCGTTTGGTGTTTCACAGCGTTCAAGAGCCTGAAAAATAGAATCATTTCCGAAAAGATCAAGATCTTTTGCATAAGGATGTTCATTGTCAAGATATTCGTCTCCCGTTGAAAATGCAGAGAAATCACCTTTAAGATATTTAAGCTCATTGGATATAATTGTAATCAGTGAGTTATAGTAATCAATTTCCAAAAGCAGTCTTGTCTCAATTTTATTAAGGATTATATATATGATTACAGGAGGAAAAACCATTAGAGCGAATATTTCATCGGCTGTATTGATCCATTTGAAAATCCCGAAACATGTAATTGCAAACAGTATTACTTTGGAGGCTGTAATAAAATTTCTTTTAGTGTTACGTGATTTTAATTCAGCTTTATATCTCTCGGTTCTGTCAGAGTACTCTTTTTCTATATTCATCGCTTTTTTATTTTCCTGTAAATTTAAGATTTAAAGAATAAGTTAAATAAAAAAAGACAGCCTTTCGACTGTCTTAATAAGTAATACATGAAGCGTTTTGTTGAAATATTTACTGTTTTTGTAAGATTTTATTTATGATCTTACAAGACTTTATCTGAATTGTTCGAGAAACTCAAAAATAGTTACGTAAACCTCTTTTCTTACCTCAGGTTTGGAAAGTACAAGGTCGTGAAGGCCGTTGTTTATCGTAACATCTTTAGAATCAGAAGAAAGACGCTTGCCATATTTTTCTATATCTTTTACGTCAAGAACGGCATCTCCGTTATTGAATTCTTCTGTCCATTCGTCACCATAAATGCTTTTGTCGGAATGCATAACAAGAACCGGAATAGTAATGTCAAGACCTTTCTGTACTTTTCGCTGAGCAGTATATATCGATCTTATCCATCCGAATGTAAGTGAAGGGGAGTTGATCATCTTCCAGTCTGTTTTGAAGTTCCATTCTCCGTTGAATTCTTTTAAAAGAGAATGTGCGTAGCCTGGTGATAATCCCTGTGGAAGCTTTGCTTTTGGGAAGAATTTACCAAGGAAAGAAACACACGGGATAAGTACTTTTTCCTTAATCCAGCTCTGGTTCATATCAAGAAAGGGGCTGTTTAGTATCATACCGTTCATCGGAAGATTCTTGCTGTTGGCACGGGCATAATTAGCAGAGATAAGTCCTCCGGTAGAATGTCCCATAAGAACGATCTCATCATATCCTTCTTTTCTTATTACTGCTATTGCCGAATCTATGTCGGTATTATATTCATCAAGAGATCTGACATTGAAAGGATATTGGTTCGGAAGCAGTGAACGTCCGTATTTTCTCAGATCGACAGCATAAAAGGCATATCCCGCAGAGTCGATCTTATCTGCCATTTCACTCTGAAAGAAATAGTCATTGAATCCATGTACATAAAGAACGGCGACAGCGTCTTTGTTTTCTGTTTTTCTTTTTATCAGAGTTGAAATAACTTCACCTTCGTAGTCATCATTCATTTTGAAAGTGTGAAATTCAAAATTATCGCCAAGATAATCAGGAACATAAAACTGAGCTTTTACCCCTAAGAAAGAAAGAAGAAATAATGAAAGAATAAAAATATTTTTTCTCATAATGATTTTTCTGTTTTTATTATAAATAGTATTCACGATGACTTTCTTTTTTCTGTAATGAAAGTCTTTTGATATTAATTAATTCCTTTAAAAATAACTGTGATATAAAATCAGATGTTTATTATTGATAATAAATAGTGATTATACGGGTACAAATATGAATAAAATTTCATTTGTAAACTTATTGCTTTTTTCTGATTCCTGTTCTTCTGATTTTCTCTCTTATGTCGCTTTTTATAATCTGATTTTCTCAATGTTGAGATATAACTGTCTTATATAGCGGAATTTCTAATTGATCTTTTCCTTAAATCAATATCATTGTTAACTCTTAAAGATGCTTTTGCAAAGCATTAAAACTGCTTAGTAAAAATATAAATTATATAATTTATAATAATATAGATTATATGTTTAATTTTATATATAAATTAAGTATTTTACAAATATCTATTAATTATATATAGGGAATAAGGTTTAACAGACTAATAAATATCATCTAACTTATTATATAAAATGAAAAAAACTCTTCTTACTTTATTTACAATTTTAATGTTGTCGGGATTCTGCGTAAAAGCAGATGAAGATTTCAGTTACAAATTTGAAAAAGTCACTGATTATGAACTTTTAATGACTACTTACGATCCGGATACAACGGCATCTGCGCTTATTATTTATGATAATATCGAAATGGAATATAATTATGATCCCGGCATTTCCGATATTGTTTTGACATCTTTGCGCACAACAAAGATTAAAATTCTAAAGGAAGATGGTATTTCATTTGCTGATTTTATGATTGATTATCATGTAAAGAATGATAAACTCATGAATATAAGCGGTAATACTTATAATAAAGTTGACGGAAAAACGGTAAAGACGAAATTATCTAAGGATTATATTTTTGATGAAGTAGTAAAAGACCGTTATCATGTTAAGAAAATCTCATTTAAAGATGTAAAAGTCGGAAGTATTATTGAGCTTAAATATAAAAAACAAACTCCTTATATCGTTCCGGATACATGGTATTTTCAGCGTTCGGTTCCGGTAAAACATAGTTTGGTAAAACTTGTTTATCCTACTGCTTATAATTTCAATTTTGAACAGCGTGGAGGAGATAAGATTTTAAACAGACAGGATACAGGTAAACCGGTGTCTTTCTTTATCGGAAGTGATAACCTTTCGTTGAATACTGTAGAGTGTATATTTGAAGGAAATGATCTTGCTGCTATCAAAGATGATGTCCCTTTTATATGGCAGCCTCTTGATTATCGTGCTCAGGTCTTATTTGTGCTTAAAGGTATTCAGTACCCCGGAGGACAATATAAGCAGTATAACCAGACTTGGGAGTCGGTAGATAATCTTCTTCTTAAAGATCCGGAGTTCGGAGGAATGATGAAAATGAGCAATCCTTTTGAAAAGGAGATGAAGAATATTGATTTCTCTTCAATGGATAGAAAAGAGCAGGTCAGAGCGGCATGGAAACTGCTTCGTAGTAATGTAAGTTGGAATAAGAATTACAGATTATATTGTAAGGAAAGCGCTAAAAAAATCCTGAGCGAAGGATCTGCTTCTAATTCAGAACTGAATTTTATTCTTATGTCTATGATGAGAACTCTGAATATTCCTGCTGTTCCTGTCGTTATGAGTACAAGAAAAAACGGATTACTTCCTTTCACCGCACCTTCTTTCGGTGATCTTACATCATTTGTAATATGTTTCAATGACGGAGAAAAGTTATGTTACTTCGATGCTTCGACAGACTTCTTCCTTTTCAATACTCTTGATCCGAACCTTCTTACAAAAGATGCACGAATTATTAATCTGGGAAGTCAACATCCTAATAAACCATCGGAAGAGGAATATAAAAAAGATATCTATTCTAAGATTAACGGCTACTGGGTAAATTTTTCTACACTGGGTTCTCATTCCACTCAGGCTCATATTCATTGTAAAATAGAAGATAATAAGTTGCTTGGAAATTGTAACTATTCTTTCAAAGGAATCGATTATCAGGATTCTCAGAGAAGATTTATTGCAGCAAACGATTCAATTGATTATATCGAAAAAATAGAGAAAGATAAGGATATCGTTATCACTGATCTTGACCGTAAATATAATAATGAGATGCTGACTGAAAATTATGATTTTGAAAAGAAACTGGATCTCAATAATGATTCCCTGATATACATCAATCCTCTGGTTTTTAAATATATGGATGAAAACAGATTTAAGGAAAGTGAAAGACATTTGCCTTTTGAATTCAATCATACAAATATTCATTCCATAACTACTACAATAGAAATTCCTGAAGGTTATGAAATAGAATCTCTTCCTTCATCCGTAAAACTTGCCGTAGGAGACGGAAACTGCAGATGCAGTATTATGTTTGGAGTAAACGGAAATATAATTCAGACAAATTTTCTTTTCAGACTTCAGTCAATCTTTTATGAAGCAAAACATTATGAAGACTTCAAAGAGTTTTTTACAATGGTTGCCGAGAAAAATAATTCTATGATAGTTCTTAAAAAGAAATCTTTATGAAAATAAAAAATATCTGTTTACTGATCGTCCTTATCCTTTCATTAAGCATAAACGCCCAGTTACCTTTACTCCCTGATCTGACAAAAGAAATAACTCAGAATGCCAACATCATTGTTCGGAAATCTGAAACTTTCTTTAATGTTTTATCTGAAAGCGATGCAAAAGAAAAACGTGTGCTTATAGTGACGGTAATGAATCCGAAAGGATTGTCTCATGTCGATTTTGTTGAAACATGTGACAAATGGACTGATCTTACGACATTCTCATGTGAAGTTTATGATATTTTTGGAAAGAGAGTCCGCAAATATAAAAAGACAGATCTTACAAGAACGGAATATTCCACTTCCGGTATTGCTTCAGATGCTTATTCATATTATATGAACACTCCTACAGGATTGTCGTTTCCTTTCACTATAAAATATGAATGGGAAACATATTATAAAAACTGCCTGGTTGCTTATCCCGCAATGAGAGTTATGGATAGTTATAATGCATCTGTTCAGGACGTGAAATATACATTATCAGTTCCTGAAACTATTGAATTTGCATATAAGCCGGTAAATTTTGAACCGGAAATAACAACAAAAGAGGAAAAAGGGAAAAAAATATATGAATTCTCCGCATCTTCTTTCAATGCGATTGAGAAAGAACTTTTTTCTTCGTCGGATTCGATTATTAAACTTATTCATTTCAGACCGGAAACATTTAAAGTTGATAAATATTCAGGATCGCTGAAGACATGGGAGAGCTTCGGTTCATGGATTTATCAGCTTTATGAAGGAAGGGATCTCTTACCGGCAAACATAAAAGATAAAGTAAAGGAACTTACTTCATCCTGTACTGATGAAAGAGAAAAAGTAAAAGTATTATATGAATTCCTGGGAGAAAACACAAGATATGTAAGTATTCAGTTAGGAATAGGGGGCTGGCAGCCTATGACGGTCGCTGAAGTCGTAAAAACAGGATTCGGTGACTGTAAAGCTCTTACAAACTATATGTTCGCCCTTCTTAAAGAAGCCGGAATATCATCTTATCCGACAATAATATATTCCGGATACAAAAAGGAAATACTTAAAGATTTTCCGTCTTTTTCTCAGTTTAACCATGTAATATTACAGGTTCCATTTCAAAATGATACCATCTGGCTGGAATGTACTAACCCGACTCTTCCTTTCGGATATATTCATAATGATATCGCCGGACATGAAGCTCTTGCTATTACATCAGAAGGAGGAAAGGTAGTAACACTTCCTGATTATCCGTCTTTAAGTAACAGGGATATATATAACGCAACGATTAATCTTTTTAATGACGCTACTGCTTCGGCTGAAATAAAAGGTGTTTATTCTATAAATAATTTTGACAGTAATTTTAAGAACAATAAACTACCTGAAAATAAACAGAAAGATATCATTGCCGGCTATATTGATGTAAATAATCCCAAAGTACATAAAGTAGATTTTAAAAATGATAATCAACCGCTTCCGAAACTTTCTTTTGATGCTTTAGTCGATCTTGGACGTTATGGTACAATAACTGGAAACAGAATATTCATACAGACAAACATAATGAGATCAGGGTTTAATAAATTCAATAAAAGAAAAGAAAGGATTCAGCCGATCTGTTTCAATTATGAATTTATTGATGCTGACACAATAAGGATTAAATTAAATGACAATCTTAAAGTAGAGTCATTACCGGAAAGAAATGTCATGATAGATTCCGAGTTCGGAAAATTTGAATCGGAAATAAGTTTTGATGAAGAGAATGAAACAATAATTATCATTCAGACCATGGACATAAAGAAAGGAACTTATCCAAAAGATAAATATATTGAAATGTGTAATTTCTTTGAAGCTATTTCAGATCATTACAATGCCAAGATCATTTTAAAGAAGGAATAATAAGAATTCAAAAAGCCGCATAAATAAAACTTATAAGTTCTTTATGCGGCATCATATATCAAAAAGACAGGATAACAAAAACGGTAAATTCCGGATTGTTATCCTGTTATTTTTTTATAAAAACAAAGTAGGGAGCATTCTCTGTAAGCGT
>CAMTON010000105.1 GCA_947074105.1 uncultured Bacteroidales bacterium | reverse complement strand
GATTTTCCCTCTTTGTCGTTTTATTTTAATATTTATCATATGGAACAGAAAAATGATACAAGCAACGGAACCGAAGCATCTACCAACACTCCGTGCATTATAGCAATAATAACAAATTCACTGCCTGAAAACTTTGTAATTACCGGAAGCGTACTGTCCATTGATGTGGCACCGGCACAACATATAGGAGTGACGGCAGAAAAATAGCGGACAAGAAAGGGCGCGAAAATCAAAACAAATACTTCTCTGATAATATTTGCCATCAACGCAACGACTCCAAGTTCCGGTCCTTTCATTTGTGTTATGATTATACTTGATAAAGAATAATAACCGAACCCCGCACCTATAGCCATTGATTCGCTGTAGCTTATTCCAGATAAAAGAGGCGTAAAAACAAAAGCACCCAAAAGCGTCCCCGTTATAGTTATAAGAGGAAGCAGAAAATAAAAAGGTGAAAGGGTCCTGATTTTAGAGATAAATTCACGATCAGATCCGATGCTGATTCCTACAGCAAAAAGAAGAGCATAAAGTATCCATTGATTTATTGTATCAATATCAAAAGTTGTTATATCCCTGTAAAAATATCCCAGTAAAGCTCCTCCAAAAAGTGAGAGTATTATAAGAATTGTTCCTTTCATCGTTTTTCCTTCTGAATCTGTTTTTTACTTAATAATCTTCCGAATACGATAGTAAGAGAAATCGTACCTACAAGAGCTCCTGTCACTATGATAAGAGCATTAAGCCCGAGCTGAGCAAAATTGGAGAGCAGATTTTCATTTGCTCCAATCAGGACACCCATGAAAAATAACAGAGCAAGTACAATAGGAGAAATAAGTTTTTTTGAAAAAACGATAACAGGATTATCGGTAAAGAGTCTTCCGATAAGAAAGCCTGAAATAAGGACTAAAATAAGCACCGGCATAATGTAAATATTTTAAACATTGGGAAATAAAACAATATTTCAAATCTTAATGTTATATTATAAATCAAGAGAATATGCTATTAAGAATAATATGGATCGTAATTTGGGTAGCCATCATAGCTATAGTAGTTAAACGAGCTGCTGTGCTTGGCCGCAGTCAGCTTGGCTGGGGAATATTTGCTGCCTTTATTCCCGTTGTCGCTATAATAATTATATTTCTGATAAAACCTAAAAGCTAAATTCAATGAATTTATTCAGAGTCATAATTTCATTTGTCCTTCTGATTGCTTCATTATCGCTTTTGAGCTTCGCCATGAGCTCAGGATCACCCGATGCATTTGCAGGACAGTTTGATCCTCTAAACGCAATAATGAATATACTTTACTTATTGTCATACAGATGGGGAATAAATAATGCACTGTCGGTAATAATAATCATTATAGGATTATTTTTCGTATGGTGGTTCTATTTCTGGGTTATAGGTAAAGCATTTTTCAGAAGAGTAAGAAAAGCCGGCAGATATTAAATAATTACCGGCTCTCTTCTTTTCAATATTATAATTATATTGAAGATTATATATTTTGATAATTAATCTTCAGAGTCATCATCGGTCTCAATCTTACCCCATTGAGAGAATGCTAACGCAACTGCTGATTCATACTGAGAAAGCTTTCCGGCTTTCTCTATTTTTTTACGCGTACGTTTCTCGAGTTCCGGAGACAGATATTCCCAGAATGGTTTCATTTTCTCAAGCAATTGTCTTTCACCCTGCAGATAAGAAGAGTACTGTTCGAAAATAGAGTCATGAAGCTGTCTCATCTTTTTCTTCTTTTCACCGGGCGTAAGTATTCCGTTTTTATATTCCCAGGCAAGAGCAGGATTAGCAAGTATTCCTCGGCCTATCATTACTGCTTTTAGTTCAGGAAAACGTGCTGTAATATTTTCTATATCACTTATTGTTCGGATATCTCCGTTAAATATAACAGGTTTCTTAGATTCAGAATAGAAAGCTTCAAAAGCATCAATATCTGTTTCACCTTTGTATTGCTGAACACCAAGACGCGGATGAACTGCAATATGAGTCATAACAGAATCATTAAGCATCGGAATAAGGACTTTTGATTCTTCCGCAGAATCCCATCCAAGGCGCATCTTAAGCGAAAATTCAAGTTCTTTTATCTCTTCTGCTGCTTTTAATACCTCTTCAACAAGAGCAGGTTGTGAAAGTATGCCTGCACCTTTATGACGACGAACAAGCAAAGGAAAAGGACATCCCATATTTATGTCCGCCTTCTTATAACCATTGCTGATAAACAGTTCTGAAATCTTTTTAAGCTCATCTGCAGATGACGCTATAAGCTGTGGTATGATATTTATTCCTTCATTGTTTTCAGGAGAAATATCTCTCAGCTCCCTGGTTCTGAAGCTTTCTCCTTTTTCAAGTCTGACAAAAGGAGTATAATAGGTATCAACTCCGCCGAAAATTCGGTTATGTGCATTACGGTAAACAAATTCCGTATACCCCTGAAGCGGGGCAAACTCTATGTTGTATTTTTTTTCTGACATAATTATATAGTTTCAAAAACCGATAGTTTTATTTATTCCATTGTAAAAAAGGATGAAGTGATAAATTTGAATTAAAATATCTTGCATCGCCTGATACCTCCTCTCCTATCCATTGCGGCCTGACGATATGCTGATCTTCGGAAGTCAGTTCCACTTCCGCTATGACCAATCCTTCGTTGTCGCCTTTATACTGATCCACTTCCCAGAGAAGATCATTATGTTTTATTTTATAGCGTAATTTTTCGATAACTCCTTTATGGCAAAAATCGCGTATTAAAGCTTTTGCATCCGAAAGAGGAATAGTGTATTCAAATTCATCACGAGTTATTCCTTTGTTTTTCCCTTTTATAGTGAGTTTTCCGTTTTCACCTTCGACACGTACTCTTACAGTCCGTTCGGGTTCCGTACAAATATATCCCTGAATGAATAGTTCAGGAATGGCTAATGATTTGAAAGAATCATCTTTCACCAGGAATTTGCGTTCTATCTCTTTCGCCATAATATGTTAGTTTTTTCTGATTCCAAAGATAAGCAAAGCATTTTAAATTATCATATTATTATATTTCAGGCAGATTCATATTAATATGTAAACACAATGTTTGCCTGTGTATAATAAAATGCTTTTTATCAGATGATTAATTTATGATATTATTTATACCATTATGTTTCCATAAATAATGACATAAGATAAAACAAACATCAGAGCGTTTTGCTTTTTCTTACAGTTTGAACTAATCAATACAATTATTCTATTATTTTATAGTTTTAATTATAAATTTACTTTCTTTGTGAAACTTAATTAAATTATAATACTAAACATATATAAATATGATCTGGAATCAATCGTGCGAATGCATGAGTCGTGAAGAACTTAGAGACTTACAGGGAAAGAGATTGAGAGAGGTGGTTGAGAGCGTTTATAATAATACGCCATTTTACAAAAAAAAAATGGATGAATTGGGCGTAAAACCTAAAGATATCAATTCTATTGATGATATAGTAAAACTTCCTTTTACAACGAAGACAGACCTTAGAGATAATTATCCTTTCGGATTATGCAATGTGAAGATGAAAGATATTGTAAGAATACATGCGTCTTCCGGAACAACAGGGAAACCGACAGTTGTAGGATATACAAAAAATGACCTTAAAAATTGGACAGAGTGTCTTTCGAGATGCTTTACTGCTTACGGAGCAGGAAAAGAAGATATGTTCCAGATTTCTTATGGTTATGGTCTTTTCACTGGGGGACTCGGTGCTCATTATGGTGCTGAGAATATTGGCGCCTCAGTAATACCAATGAGTAGCGGAAATACAGATAAACAACTGCTTCTTATGCAGGACTTCGGTACAAGCGTACTGTGTTGTACTCCTTCTTATGCATTATTTATGGCTGATAAGATCAATGAGTTGAAAATAGATAAAAAAAGTCTTAATCTTAAAATAGGAGTTTTCGGAGCGGAACCTTGGACAGAGGAGATGCGAAAAGAGATTGAAGACAAACTCGGCATAAAGGCTTACGATATTTACGGTTTGAGTGAGATAGCAGGTCCCGGTGTCGGATTTGAATGTGAATCACAAGCCGGTACACATCTTAACGAAGATCATTTCTATCCGGAGATAGTTGACCCGGCAACTCTTCAGCCTGTAACAGACGGTGAATGCGGAGAACTTGTATTCACACATCTTACAAAAGAAGGAATGCCTCTCCTGCGTTACCGTACAAAAGACCTTACAAGCATAACTCATGAAACATGTGATTGTGGGAGAACTCTTGCCAGAATGGAGAAAATTCTCGGACGTAGCGACGATATGCTTATTATTCGCGGTGTAAATGTTTTCCCGTCTCAGATAGAAAGTGTAATTTTAGGAATGGAGGAATTTGCGCCTCATTATAAAATATTTGTAGAACGCGTAAACAATCTTGACCAGATGGAGGTTTGGGTAGAAGTAAGAGAAGAGTATTTTACTGATGAACTGGAAAAGATGCTTGCTCTTAAGAAAAAACTTTCAGCTGCTATTCATAGCGTACTGGGCATAGCAGTTCCTATTAAACTTGTAGAACCTATGAGCATCGAAAGAAGCGAAGGTAAAGCAAAAAGAGTATTCGATAAACGTAAATTAAAATAACCTTTAAATCACTTGGTCTATGATTATTAAACAATTATCTGTTTTTCTTGAGAATCAGACAGGAAGAATCAACCAGGTCACAGATGTACTTGGTAAAAACGGAATCAATATGTCAGCCTTTTCTGTGGCAGAAGGCTCCGAGTTCGGAATATTACGTCTGATCGTTCCTGACCCGGAACATGCTAAGGAAGTTTTAAAAAAGAACGGCTTTATGGCCACCATAACAGATGTGGTACGTCTTGTTACGCCTAATACAGCAGGTGCTCTTGCTAAGGCTCTTAATATTCTTGCTTCTGAAGGAGTATTCATTCAGTATATGTATGCGTTTTCAGCAGGTGAAACTGCTAACGTTGTTATTAGACCTAACAATATTGAGAGATGCTCACAGATTCTGAAAGAACATAAGTTTGACCTTCTGAAAGCTGATACTTCTTATCAGATTTAATTTTCTTTTGAGAAAAACTGAAAGGTTTGAAGCTTTTATAAAAAGAGGAATCATTATTACAGAATAAATATCAAAGAGTGTATCATTTTTCTGATGCACTCTTTTTTATTGAAAAAATTAGTTTTGACAATAAAAACTGATAAGTTTGAATGAAAAATTATCATTAGATGAAATATATCGTAATATATGACGGATTGTTTTCTATGAATCCTTAAATTACATAAATTTCACTATATAATTTTATATATTAAATTGTAAACATTAAATTTGCGAATTAAAATAAATAAGATGATGAAGAAAGGCCTGGTATTTCTGCTTTCAGTATTGATTTTATCTTCCTGCGGGGAGTATAACAAAGTATTGAAATCTACAGATTATGAAATGAAATACGAATACGCGAAAAAATATTATGAAGAGAAAAAGTATTCGAAAGCGTACACTATTTTAGAAGATATTCTTCCTGTTTTCAGAGGAACTTCAAGAGCGGAAGAAGCATTATATCTTATTGCACAGTCTTATTATGGTGCAAAAGATTATGAAACGGCAGGCCAGTATTTCACAACTTATTATACTTCATATCCGAGAGGTGAATTCGCTGAACCGGCAAGATATTACGCAGGTTACGGTTATTACCTGGATTCTCCGGATCCAAGACTTGATCAGGCGGGGACTTATAAGGCCATAAATGAATTTCAGCTGTTCCTTGAATATTACCCTAAAAGCGATAAGATCGATGAAGCACAGAAACTTTTGTTCGAGCTGCAGGATAAACTTGCAGAAAAAGAACTTTTAAGTGCAAAATTGTATTATAATCTTGGCGATTATCTTGGAAACAACTACGAGTCTGCAGTAATTACAGCAGAAAATGCCATAAGAGAATATCCTTTCTCAAAACATAAAGAAGAGTTTCATATTATCATTCTCAGATCAAGATATGAAGAAGCCGTACGAAGTGTTGAAGAGAAAAAGGAAGAGCGAATGAGAGAGGTTGTAGATGAATATTACACTTATCTTAATGAGTTTCCTGAAGGAAAATATCTGAAGGAGGCAAAAAAAATATTTGAATCAGCATCGAAAAAAATAAACGATTAAAATAAATATAGAAATGGATTACAAAAAAACCAATGCTCCTACTACTACTGTTACACGTGATATGATCACTCTGTCAGCAGATTCAGGAAACGTTTACGAAACTGTAAGAGTAATAGGAAAAAGAGCTAATCAGATTGCATCTGAGATGAAAGCTGATCTTGAAAAGAAACTTCAGGAATTCGCTTCTTTTAATGATAATCTTGAAGAAGTTTTTGAAAACAGAGAGCAGATTGAAATTTCTCGTTATTATGAAAAACTTCCAAAACCAACTTTGATTGCCGCTCAGGAGTATCAGGAAGGAAAAGTATATTGGAAAAATCCAATAAAAGAGAAAGATAAAATGTAATTATTTCTCTTTGATATAAAACAGGGGAATTCGCATTTCGGATTCCCTATTTTTTTATCTTTACGGTAATAAATCAATTAAACAAGGCATTAATTACTTAGAACGGAAGTACATTGAGACTCTTTCTTAAAAAGGGAAACCGTTAAACTATTGATTAATGCACTATTTGAAAACACTAATATAAATCGAAACTTTTATGATTCAGAGAATTCAAACCCTGTTTCTTAGCGCTGTCACAATCCTTCTGGGGATAATGCTTTTTGTGCCTTTTGCCACTGTATTATATGATGATATCATTTATCTTATAAAGGCTGATTCACTTGTAAATGCTATTAATAATAATGAAGCTGAAATAATGTTCTGGCCAATGTTTATACTTTTGATCATTATGATGCTTATTCCTTTCGCTACAATATTTCTATTTAAAAAGAGACTGCTTCAGGTACGTCTTTGCATATTCAGTTCAATTCTTGACGCACTGTTCTATGTATTATTCTTCTACGAATTATCAAGCATCCTAAAATTGATGCCAGGGGCTTATGTTGAATATAACTATCCTCTTTTAGCTCTTCCTCTTGTATGTATTATTCTTAATATTATTTCGATAAGAAAGATTATGCAGGATGAAATACTGGTAAAATCTTATGACCGAATAAGATAACAGGATTAAATCGAAAGAAATATTTAATTCTGATTCTGATATTCTTTTTGAATTATGTAAAACTTCTCTAAGTTATATAAAACATTATACTCAATATTTTCTGTTAAACAATCGACAGAAAGTGTTGAGTATTTTTTATTTTAAAATATACTAATCCTACAACTCCGAAATTTAAGGTTAAATATAAAAATATGTATATATCATATGTATTTCCTATTAATGCATTCTCCGGTCTTATAAAAAAGATATTTTTTTAACAAAACAGAGTTCTTAATATCTTAAAAAATTAAATTCTCTTATTTATAGAGCGTTAGCATAGTTATAACTGAACCAGCCGTTTTATCGTGTGTTTTATAGATAAATAAAGGGGATATAGATGAGAAGAATATTACGCAATTTTATCAATAACATAGAGCATTTACGGAGTATAATAATAATATATACTCTATTTTCAGTTTTCATTTTCTGCTCTGTAAATCAAAGATTATCTGCACAATATTATAATCTTGGAGACAATCCCGTAATTGTCAATCAGATTAATATGCAGACTGAGTTTGATACTGTCATTTGTTCTGACATTCTTAATATGAAGCAATATATGAATTTTCCGTTCCAGGAAAATGTAATATATGAGCTGGCAGCACCTGTTACTGTGGCATGGATTATTCCTACTGATTATGGTGCTGTTGTGTATGCCAATGATATATCGGGAGGACTTATGATACTAAGCAACGTAGGAGCTCCTATACCGCCGTTTCTTAACGTTGGTGACAATATTACCAATGTAAAAGGTATATTGACGCAGTTAAGCGGAAATATAGCTTTAATACCAACTTCTGAAGTAAATATACAGACTTCACAGAACGAAGTGTATCCTCAGAGTATTGATCTTTCAATAATGATGCTTAATCCTGACATATATGAGTCAGCTCTTGTAAATATCGGAGAAGTTGAGATAAACGGTTCAGGATTGAGATTTAAACCGAATAACCATTATATCATTTACCAGGATAAACTTACTTCAGCCATAAACACAATATTCCCTAATGCTAACTATCTGAACGCAGTTATTCCCGGTGGTCCAACCGGAGTTACCGGAATTGTAAATTTCAACAGATTTACGGGAGAAGTAACTATTACACCCCGCTCCATGTCTGATTTCTTTCATCAGAAAGGTGGGAATTATAAGGAAAGCTGGCTTCCTGATGATTTCTTTTTCGCGGATGGTTATTTACATATTAATTCCGGAAAGCGGCAGCCTATTCAGATCTATAATATAATGGGAGAAATGGTAAATAATAAATTTGTAGAACAGGGTGTTACTGAAATGAAAATCAACAAAACAGGTGTTTATATCGTTAAGTTAGGATCCAAAACCGGACGAATTTCAGTCCCTTAATAATAAATAATAATTGATTATCCATTAAATCATCAAACAGATTAAAAGAATATCAGATTCTGAGAATCTTCTTTTTTATATCTAACCGTATTTAAATAGGATATTCTTCATATATAAAGAAGCTTTCAAATAAGCTAAATTTCATTATTACTCTATTCACGAGTAAGATGAGGAACATGACACCTATCTGCATGTCCACTTACGGAAAGTTTTCTTATCTAATAATTCTATATAATGTATTATGAGAACATTCCGTCAGATTCAATATTATGATATTAACAGAAATTACTATCGTATAATATCATGTACCAATCCTTCATTAGCGAGCAAAGTATTATCAAAAATCTCTTTTGCTTCATTAAGCAAAAGCTGATCTGATTCATAACGGGCAGAAAAATGTCCGATCATTAGTTGTTTAACATTAGCTTGTTTTGCAATCATAGCAGCTTGTTTTGCAGTAGAATGACATGTTACCTTGGCACGAGCGGCTTCAGACTCTGCAAATGTTGCTTCATGAAACAATAGATCTACCCCCTCTATTATTGGTATTATTTTTTCATTATAAGCAGTATCTGAGCAATATGCATATTTTCTGGCATTTTCCGCAGGTTTTGTCAATGCTGCATTGGGAACTATAGTTCCGTCAGGAGCTACCCAGTCTGCTCCTTCCTTTATTGATTTCAGATCTTTTATCGGAATTTTCCAGAAAGCTATCATATCAGCTTTCAGATGTCTGTCCTTTTGTTTTTCTTCAAACAGAAAACCACAGCATGGCATTCTGTGTATTAAAGGAATTGTAGAAACTTTTATAGAACGATCCTCATATATTACCGAATTAGAAGAAGGGTCAATATGCTCAAATTTAACTTCAAAAGGCATTGCCTCATTGAAAGATTCAATCATTGGCATAAATATCGGTTCGACATCCTTATGAGCGTGAATCACAAGATCCCCAGTCCTTTTAAGCAGACCCAAAGTAGAAATAAGACCAGGAAGACCAAAGCAGTGATCTCCGTGCAGGTGAGATATAAAAATATGATTCAAACGGGAAAATTTCATTTTCGCCTTTCTAAGCTGAAGTTGAGTACCTTCTCCGCAATCAACCATGAAAAGCTTTTCACGAAAGTTTATTACCTGTGATGTGGGCAGATGACGTGTTGTCGGAGTTGCAGACCCGCATCCTAATATATTAAGTTCAAATTTTTCCATTAAATCCTGTGATTATCGATCTGTATTAATTGAAACAATAAGTAATGTCCTCTTACAGCAGAACAAAACTATAATAGTCTTTTCTTTTAAGTTAATAGTTTTCCTTGTATCAATATTCTATCTTATTGTTTAACATCATAAAGTTAAATAAGTTTCAACTTTATATTGCTATATCTTTTATTTATAATTCCCAGATGATAAAATAATGTGTTTTAACTCTGCGGATTTTAATTCAATTCTTCTTTAGAACATGACTGGTTCCACTGGATTTCAAGATAAAAATCAAAAGCGATAAATTACAATTGTATTATGATATAACGACAGGAATTTCAAATACAAAAAAATAACTTACGAAGAAATGCATATACTTATGGCAATAAAAAAGGAGACCCTTTTGAGGTCTCCTTCTGAATGTTATATAAGATTAATCTCAGTTTTGGGATTATTTCTTAGCTGCATCCATTTTCTCTTTAAGAGCTGCAAGTGCATCTAGGTCACCAAGAGTTGCTTTAGCCTCAGCCTGTGGAAGAGAAGCAGATTCTTCGTTTTTAGATTTTTTAGTTGCTTTTTTAGCAGCAGCTTCTTTCTTAGCTTCAGCTTTAGCTTCATCTTCGAAAATTCTGCTGTGAGAAAGGATGATACGTTTAGCTTCTTTGTTGAATTCGATAACTTTGAATGGAAGTTTTTCTTCAACTTTAGCCTGAGTTCCGTCTTCTTTTACAAGGTGTTTTGGAGTTGCGAAACCTTCTACACCATAAGGAAGAGCGATAACCGCACCTTTGTCAACTGACTCGATGATTGTACCTTCGTGGATTGAATCGATAGTAAATACTGTTTCGAATACATCCCATGGGTTTTCTTCAAGCTGTTTGTGACCTAGAGAAAGACGACGGTTTTCTTTGTCGATTTCAAGAACCTGAACATCGATTTCTGCACCGATCTGAGTGAATTCTGATGGGTGTTTGATTTTCTTAGTCCAAGAAAGATCAGAGATGTGGATAAGACCATCTACTCCGTCTTCGATTTCAACGAATACACCGAAGTTTGTGAAGTTACGAACTTTAGCAGTGTGTTTTGTTCCAACACCGTAAGTTGTATCGATATTTTCCCATGGATCAGCTTTTAGCTGTTTGATACCAAGAGACATTTTTCTTTCTTCACGATCAAGAGTAAGGATAACAGCTTCTACTTCGTCACCAACTTTCATTAGATCCTGAGCAGAACGTAGGTGCTGAGACCAAGACATTTCTGATACGTGGATAAGACCTTCTACACCTGTTGCAATTTCGATGAATGCACCGTAGTCAGCCATAACAACAACTTTACCTTTAACTTTGTCACCAACTTTAAGGTCAGCTGAAAGAGCATCCCATGGATGAGGAGTAAGCTGTTTAAGACCAAGAGCGATACGTTTTTTGTCATCATCAAAATCAAGGATAACAACGTTAAGTTTCTGATCAAGAGAAACAACTTCTTCAGGATGAGAAACACGACCCCAAGAAAGATCTGTGATATGGATAAGACCATCTACGCCACCAAGGTCGATGAATACACCGTAAGAAGTGATATTCTTAACTGTACCTTCAAGTACCTGACCTTTTTCAAGCTTACCGATGATATCTTTTTTCTGCTGTTCAAGCTCAGCTTCGATAAGAGCTTTGTGAGATACAACAACGTTTTTGAATTCCTGGTTGATTTTAACAACTTTGAATTCCATTGTTT